>JABSOM010000011.1 GCA_013215945.1 Campylobacteraceae bacterium | reverse complement strand
TTTTTAAGATGTTGATAAATTTCAGATACTGCTCGTAAACCTTCTCTAAAATCTTCAAAACCAACAGGAATCATCATATATTCTTGAAAATCAACAGAGTTATTTGCATGCTCTCCACCGTTTATTACATTAAACATAGGAACTGGAATAGTCATTGCATTTGCGCCACCTAAGTATCTGTATAAAGGAATATTTAAAGAAGCAGCAGCTGCTCTGGCAACTGCCATTGATACACCTAAAACTGCATTAGCACCTAAAGTTGCATAGTTATCAGTTCCATCTATGTCTTTCATGGTTGCATCAATTTCAGCTTGATTAAAAGGACTCATTCCTAATAATTCATCTGATATTTTTGTATTTACATTATCAACTGCTTTTAAAACACCTTTTCCCATGTAACGATTTCCACCATCTCTTAGCTCTAGTGCTTCTCTTTTTCCAGTACTAGCACCACTTGGTACAATTGCACTTTGTTTTGTTCCATCACTTAAAACAACAGTAGCTCTTACTGTTGGGTTTCCTCTACTGTCTAAAACTTCCTGCGCATATACATTGTCAATAAATACCATGTGTTCTCCTTTATTTATTTGTTTTATTTAAATTTAAATAATATGTGATTTCGCTCTCATTTAAGATTTTAATGATATTTGTAGATCCTGGCATTCCAACGGGGTAACCAACAGTTGCAACATAAGGACCTTTTTTATCTAAGATTCCTCTTGTTTCTAAATCTAAAAGCATTTTGGCAATCATTTTAGTAGACTGACCTTCTTTAATAGTAGATACTGGATGAACGCCCCAAGTAATTGTTAAAGAATTTAAAATTTTATGTTTATGTGAAAAAGCGAAAATAGGAGTTTTTGGTCTGTATCTTGACATTCTTATTGCACTTTGTCCAGAAGCAGTAAGTGCTAAAATACCTTTTGCATGAATATTATCTGCTAATTTTGTAGCAGTTGATTGAATAACATCAAAATAGTCTAAATAATCCATTTTATATTGTTTTTCGTAATTATAAATCTCTTCTGTTTTTTTAATAATATTACTCATTGTACTTACTACATTTACAGGATCATCTCCTATTGCACTTTCTTCTGAAAGCATTACCACATCTGTTCCATCTAAAACAGCATTGGCAACATCTGAAATCTCTGCTCTTGTAGCTCTTTCATTTGTAGTCATTGATAAAAGCATTTGTGTTGCTGTAATAACAGGTTTTGAAACGGCATTGGCTTTTTCTATAAGTTTTTTCTGTATAGTAGGTACATCATAATAAGGAACTTCTATTCCTAAATCACCTCGTGCAACCATTAATCCATCACTGGCTTCTAAAATTTCATCAATATTTTCAACCGCGTCAAATTTTTCAATTTTAGCAATTAATTTTCCCTTATACCCCTTTAATAAAGCTCTTGCATTAAGCATATCTTCTTTATTTTGAACAAAAGAAATTGCAAAATAATCAACTTTATTCTCAACTCCCCAAGCAATATCAATTTTATCTTTAGCAGTAATTACATCAATATCAATTACAGTATTAGGAAAATTTATTCCTTTTTTTGAGCCTAAGGTTCCGTTGTTTTCTATATTAGCAACTATTGTTTCACCTGTTTGTATTACTTTTGCTCGAATGGTTCCATCGTACAAATAAATAAATTCATCCACTTTTATTTTACTTAAGAGTTCTGGGTAATTTAAAGATACTATATATTTTTTATCTTCTTTTTTATATCCAACAATCTCATTTTTTACAAAAGTAATTTCATCTCCTTTTTTTAAGTTGAAATCTTCTTTTAACTCCCCTATTCTTACTTTTGGACCTGAAATATCTTGTAGAACACCTACTACCGTGTCAAGATTTTTCATAGCTCTTCTAATATTGTTTAAGGTTTTGGAATGATATTCATGTGTTCCATGTGAGAAATTTAAACGAAACATATTAGCTCCAGCTTTAATTAATCCCTCAATAATTTCAACGCTATCACTCTTTGGTCCTAAGGTTGCTAGAATTTTTGTACTTTTATTCATTTGTTCTCACTTTTTGTTGGTTTGTTAAGTTCATAAATAAGTCTAAATATTTGCTCACTTATTTTCTCAATATTATTTAAGGTATTCTCTTTATTCATTGCTTCTTGCAACGACAGGGGTTCATTTAAAATACTAAAAACAGAAGTGATACCTTTTGCATGTACCTTCTCATCTGAATTACTTGAGTTTCCTGTAAATGCAATACAGCTCAAACCTTTCATTTTGCAGATCTTTCCAATTCCATCAATAACTTTTCCCATACAAGATTGTTCATCGATTTTTCCTTCTCCTGTAATTACAACGTCTGCATTAAGAATTTTATGTTCAAAATCAACTTCTTTTAAAATAATTTCAATACCTGGTTTAATTTTTGCATTTAAAAAACATAAAAATGCAAATCCCAATCCACCAGCAGAACCAGCACCGGGTATTTCATCATATTTTTTTAAGGTATTTTTTTGCGCAACATATGCAAAATGTTTTAAAGACTCATCTAAAATTTTTAGATCACTTTTTTTTGCTCCTTTTTGCAAAGCATAAATATAAGAAGCTCCATTTGCGCCAGTCAAAGGATTGTTAACATCACATGCCAATAAAAATTCACACTCATTTAGTTCTTTTAAACAAAAAGAACTGTCAACACTAATAATTTTGGAAATATCTTTTGTTAATCTAACTTCTTTATTCAAAGCATCATAAAACTTGTATCCAAGAGCAAGTAACATCCCAATCCCCGCATCATTCGTTGCACTACCACCTAATGCAATGATAAACTTTTTATAGCCTTTGTTAATAGCATCTTTGATGAGTTCGCCAGTTCCAAAACTCGTAGTAAGAAAAGGATCCTGATTCTCTTTTGAAATTAAATCTAAACCACTAGCACTCGCCATTTCAATAACGGCTGTTTTATTATCTAATAAAAGATAATTAGCAGTTATTTTTATTCCTAAAGGGTTTGTACATTTAGCACTTATTAACCTTGCACTTTTGATAAAACCAAAAGCTTCAAGAGTTCCCTCGCCTCCATCAGCAATTGGACAAATAATAATTTCTGCTTTTTCATATATTTTAATAATTCCTTTTTTTATAGCTGAACTTAGTTCTTTTGAACTAGCACATCCTTTAAAAGAATCAATAGCTATAACAATTTTCATTGTTTCACCCTATTTATAAAACCATCCTCAAAGACCGTTATGTTAGGGATAGAAAGTGAATTAAATTTATTTTTAGTAACTTTAATGTATTGTATTTTGTGATAAGATATTCTTTGCAAGTATAAACTCCTTTATTTGTCATAAATTAAGTATAACCGAAGAACGTAACTCAAATGTAACAGAAATAACAAAAATCAAAGAAAAAAGTGATTTAAAAAAAGGTTAAAAATGAAAATGTTTATCATACTTTTAGTATTTACAAGTGCTCTATATTCTAAGAATGTTCTAATAATAAACTCCTATTCTCCTGTATCTGCATGGACAAATGCACAATTGAACTCAATTATTAAAACATTGAGCAAAGATAAAAGCATTAAAATATATGTCGAGTTTATGAATACAAAAGTATTTAAACCCACTAAAAAAAGTAATCAGAATTTATTGGATTTTTTTCATAAAAAGTATAAAAATCTTTATTTTGATGCAATAGTAACTACAGATGATTATGCATTAAATTTTATTCGCAGCAATCAAAAGCATGTTTTGTTCAAACAGTCGAAATACTTTTTCTCAGGTGTTAACAATTTGGCATTAGCCAAAATACTAAAAAAGGACATTTTTACTGGAATTTTTGAAGAAAAAGATCCTCTTGGAAATTTACTTCTTGCAAGAAAAATTAAAAAAAATCTTGAAACAATTTATTTAATTGGAGATAAAACGATAACTTCCAATAAAATAATGGAGGAATATAAAAGTAAATATAAAAATATTAAAGATATCGATTTTATTTATTTAGATTATGCAAACATTGAAGATATTAATTCAAAATTACGTTTTTATAATAAAAATTCAGTATTAATGTTAATGGTTTTTGCTGCTTTTAAAAAAAATGGCAAACATATAAATAATATGTTTGCTTTGGACAATTTAGCAAACGTTTACAAAGAACCTATGCTTACACATGATAATGTATATACCCATCTTGAGAATACAAATATAATTGGAGGAAGCTGCATTAATGGAGAGAAATCAGGAGAAATTGTTGCCTTAGATGTAATAAAGTATTTTTCTGGCGTTAAAATGATAGATATTCCTTTTAAATTTACAGAAGGTAATAATCTTTTTATAAATGAAAAAAATTTAAATAAATTTGGATTTACTGTTGAAGATCTACATCTTAATCTACCAATTGTAGTAAATAGGAACAACTCTTTTTATAATTTATACAGAACAAGGATTAACAGTTTTATAATTCTTGGACTTCTTTTATGTATTTTGGTTTATGTTTATGTTAGAAATAAACAATACGAAGCACTTAATAAACTAAATAAAAAAATCAACGATTTTAATAATACGCTAGAAGATAAAGTATCAATACAAGTAGAAGAGATTAAAAAATCAACTGATTTATTTAAAACAATTTTTAATACAGTAAAAAATGGTGTTGCTATTTTAGATTTGGATTCAAATTTTATTCTTGTTAACGACGAATATAAAAGAATTACCGGTCTTGAAAAACAAGAGTTTTATAATACCTCTTGTTTAGAGATTACCCATAAGAGTAATCAAAATGAGTTTAAAAAAATCATAAAAGAAATACAATGGAATAATTATCATAATATCTTTATAAAACAATATATTGATAAAGACAAACGCAGTATAGATATTATGTTGGATATTTTTTTAATGCCCGATAAAAAAAGTATTTTAGTTGTGGCAAAAGATATTACAAAACAAAATAAACATAAAAGAGAACAAAAACAAAAAGACGAACAGTTGCTACAACAATCTCGTTTAGCACAGATGGGCGAAATGATAAGTATGATAGCACATCAATGGAGACAACCTTTAGGTGCAATAGGAAGTGCAATTATTTCTATGAAACTACAACTAAGAAGTAGCTCAATAAACTTTACGAATAAACAAGAAACTAAGGAATACTTAATTAAGCTAGATAAGAAGTATGATAATATAAATGAATATGTACAATTTTTATCTGCAACTATTGATGATTTTAGAAATTTTTTCAAACCCAATAAAGAAAAAGAGAAAATAAATATAATACTACCAATTAAAAAAGCTCTTAAAATTGTTGAAGTTCCCTTAAAAGATAAAAATATAACAATTAAAACATTCTACGAAAGTACAGGTAAGGTGTTAATTTATTCAAATGAAATAACACAAGTAATACTTAATATTTTAAAAAATGCAGAAGACAACTTCATAGAAAAACAAATAAGTGGTGCAGAAATTTCTATCAATGTCAAAAAAGTTCAATCTGATTTCATTATAAATATTTCAGATAATGGGAAGGGCATAAAAAAAGAGCTTTTAAGTAAAATTTTCGACCCCTATTTTTCTACAAAACTGGATAAAAATGGAGCTGGCCTTGGATTATATATGTCGAAAATTATAATTGAAGAACATAATATGGGAAAATTAGTAGCTATAAATACAAAAGAAGGCATAGAGTTTATTATTAAACTGCCTTGCAGCTAACTTAGAAAATAAGCCTGTATCCAAAACCATAAATACTTTCTAAGGTCTGTTTTGGGATTTTTTTTCTCAATCTAGAAATTAGCATTTTTAAGGAATCATTCGATATTAAACTAGGATCATCGTAAATTGTATTAATTATTTCCTCATAAGTGGATATCTTATTTTTATTTTTTATTAAAAGCTCCATTATAAAGGATTCTCTTTTAGTTAACTTCACACACTTTTTTTTATGTAAGAGTATTTTTTCTTCCCTATCCCAAAAAAAATCGTAATTTAAGTCAATTATTTTCATATTTTTTTTAAGTTCACTGTTATTAATTCTACTTGAGCAAGAATATATAACATTTAATAAAATATCAAAATCTAAAGGTTTAATTAAAAATTGCTCAATACCTATATTAACTAATTCTAAAAGGTATTCGGATTCATCATGTGCTGAAATTACAATAATCGATTGTTCTTTATGTATTTCGTATATTTTTTTACAAAGTTCCACCCCATTCATAATTGGCATATTAATGTCTGTGATAACTATATCGTAGAATTTATTTTCTTTCTTATAATACTCCATATATTTAAGTAAGCCATCTTTTGCATTACTTACTAAGTCTACATGAAGAAATAATTCAGAAAAAACACTCCCTGTTTCTTTTTGAAAATTAATATCATCTTCAAAATACAAAATGCTTAATTTTTTGCTTACTTCAATTACTTTGTAATATTCAATCATATTATTCCTTTTTTAAGATTCTACAAATTAGCAAAATAATTCTTAAAGTATCTGCTTATGTTAAGATTTAAATAATTTTTACCTATAAAATATATACGGTATGTTTCTAAGATTTATACTTAAAAATAAATAGATTTTTATCAAATGCTATACTTATCAGGAGAAGTTAATTTGCGTCTAAAATACTATAAGCAACGATTATAAAGAACATTAAAACACTTTTAAGGTTTAATATTACACTTAGTTCTAATTAGGTAAAAAAGCTTAATGAAGTATAAGAATTTAAATAATAAATTTAAAATAAAAATAACTTTATGTCCTAAAATACGTGTTTGGGATAAATTATCTTAAGGTATTGCATATATACACAATACCATTCTTTCTCTGTTTAGAGTTTCATATTTTTAATTAAAGCCTTCTTTTCCCTCAAATTCTTTTTCCATGGCATCGCTTACAATACGCTTAGCTATTGCATCTGTTTCTAGGGCAATATCGCGTGTTTTTACTGCCGTTGCTGCATTCTGTTGTGTTTGCTGGTCTAAAGAATTTATGGAATCATTAATTTGAGTAATTGCACCTTCTTGTTCTCTACTGGCAAGAGCAATTTCATCAATTTTGTTTGTGGAATTATTTATATTATCTAATAAAGAACTATAACCCTCAATCATTTGATTACTAATATTTTTACCTTCTTTTGCTTTAATCGTTGCATTTTCAACTAAGTCTTTAATTTCTTTTGCAGCTTCTGCTGATCTGTTTGCTAGATTTCTTACTTCTTGAGCTACTACTGCAAAACCTTTTCCCGATTCTCCTGCTGTTGCTGCTTCAACTGCTGCATTAAGTGAGAGAATATTGGTTTGAAAAGAAATTTGATCTATTATGGAAATAGACTCATTAATAAGCGTTACTTGTTTTGTAATGTCTTCCATCGCCATACTAGTATTTTCGGCTAGGTTTTGACCAGATTTTGCAGAAGAGTCAAGTTGTTTTGCATATTCACTCATTTCTTTAACATTAAGTGCATTTGAAATAATCGTAGAAGTAACTTCTTCTAAAGCAGCAGCTGTTTCTTCTAAAGACATGGCAGCTGATGTGGAGGATTCGTTTAAAATATCAACATTAGAAATAAGTTTATTAGAAGATTTATCTAAGGTAAGTCCAATTTCTAAAGATTTTTTTAATAAAATAGAAATACTTGAACCTACATCATTTACACCAAGAGCTAATCGTTCTAAGTCAGCTTTAATACCTTTGGTTGAAACCTTAGGAGTATAGTTCGAATCAGAGAAGTTTTTAAGAACAAATAAAATACTAGCAATATTTTTTTCCAAATTATCTCCCATATTATTAATGCTTAAAGTCAAATCATTTAAAGCAGGATTATTTGATTGTTGAGTAATTTTCAAGGAGAAATCACCTTTTTCATACTCTTTCAAAGCTTTATTTGTTTCTTTAATAATATTTTTATCTTTTTCTAAATCAACTTTAATACTTTTTATATTCTCATTAATAATAAGTGCCATTTGTGAAATTTCATCTTTTCCTTTAATCTTTACATATTCAACATCATCTGTTTTACGATTTAAATAAGCGAAAAAAGCCTCTAATCCAAGTTGAAAGTCTTTAAGTGAAGATAAAATATTTTTCGAGATGAAAAAAACAAGTAAAGATATAAAAAGTAAAATGAACGCAGCAATCAATATATTTAAATAAACAAGGGATTCACTTTTCTTGTTTATTAACATAGGAATTGTCTCTAAAAGTTTATCAATTTGTATTTCAGTTTGGTGAACTGTTTTTCGCATATCGCCTTGAATTCCTAAATTACTGTTTAATCCTAATACAATCATTTCTTTACTTAGTGCAATAAAATTATCTTTATAATGTTGTAAATCTCTAATACCTTCTTGATTTAACATAGTCGTATTTACCAACAAAGAATTTATTTTTTTATTAAACGTATCAATGTATTTTAAATCTTTTCGTAGTAGAAAATCTTTTTCTTGTTTTCTTAAATCATATACCATGGCTAATAGTTTATAATTATTTTGTTTTTTAGCATACTCTTGTAGTTCTTGTACACTTTTTCTAAGAGCACCGTATAAATTAAGAGAAGGTGTTAATCCAATTTTTTCATAACGCTCAACCAAAGAATGAAATTTTTCTTGATAAGAAAGAAGAGTTTTATCAAGATTATTTATCATTTTGTCATCAAATCCTTTAGACAAAAGATCATTTTTGATTTCTTTTATCTCTAATCGCATTGTCGATAAATTTTTATTAAATTTTTCAAGATATTTTAAATTTTTTCGTAGTAAAAAATCTTTTTCATTTTTTCTTAACATTAAAATATCTGTTTTTAGTTTTTCAACCAAAACAGATATATGTTTATATTCATTAATTGTTCTGTGAGAATAATCATTAAAAGAGAATAATCCGATAAACCCCATAATTGTGATGAGCGTAAGAAGAAACAGTTTTATTTTAATTGTAATTTTATTCATATAATACCTTTTGTACTTTATTTAATAATAATTATATCATTTAAAATTAAAAACATTATTAAATTATAAATGATATAATTAGTTATTTAAGAATTTGCACTATAGCAATTTAAAATGTAAATAAAATCAAATAAATAAAGAATAACTTTATTAGTAGAATGCAAGCAGATGTTTTCTTTTATGGTGTCACAAGCCAAAATAATTCAATAATTATCTTCCTTTGGATAAGAATCATTCACTAATAGTGAACATATTTTTAGTTTTTTTGAAAAATAAAAATATTACTAAATAATTGTATGAATGTATTAATACGTTTTTTGGGAAGAACAAAAGCATAGAATAATTTTTTACTCTTTTTTTGGAAATATTCGTAGGAATGAAAACTATACATACAAATACAAAAAAAGTAAAGCATAAGAGAGTGAATATTAACAAACAATATATTCGCAACAAATAATAAAGGAGAGAGAAAACAGAAAATTGAAAAGTGTTTTTCTTGTAAATCATATGAGATAAATATTAGCAAGCTTTTTTTGCTAATATTTGTTTATTTATTCTTAATAGCTACGTAAGACCCTTCATGTGTTCCACATACTCTTCCATCACAAATAATCTCGCTGTAAATTTTTAGGCGTGCTTTCCCTTTTTTATTTAGTATCTTTAAAAATTTGCTAAAGTCTTCTTCTTTAGGTGTATAAGCAAGGGCTTGAAAATCTTTTAAAACAGGTAATAAAAAGGAGAATTTTGATTCTTGAATTACTAAAGTAACATCAAGTTTTAACTCTTTTTGTTTTACAAAAAGTAAAGCCCAAGCAGATAAAATTGCAATAGAAGATAAACTTCCACCAAAAGCTGAGTTTTTATGATTGATATTAGCAGCAAGAGGAGCATCAATAACTAGTAAATCACCTGTATATTTACTTATACTTACCCCGAGTTCTTTTGTAATAGGAATATTTTTTTGTATATATTCTAAAACTTCGTTCATCTCTATCTTCACAATCTTCCTTTAATTAAAAATCTTCACTGTCTAACAAATGCAGATGTTTTCTTTTTTGATAACTTAAGGCTAACAAAATACAATATTTAAGTTCTTTTAGAGGGAGTTCATCCTTAAGATCAAAACATATTTCTCTTTTTCCTTTGAATTCAAAAATATCATCAAATAAAATACGAAAGGTTTCAATTAATTTTGTAGTACAAATAAAATACATGCTGTACTTATTTTTAGTATTTTCTACCCAAGATATACGTATTGGACTTCCTTTTTTACAAGAATAAGAGGGAATATTCCATTTAAGGGATTCTTCTATTTGTATATTTTCTTCTTTGGCTACTTCATAAATAAGTTCTCTTAAAAAAAGTACTTTTTTTCTAATAGTTAAGGGATAAGTACTAAAAATAGTTTCTACCTCAAATAATATATCTTTTTCCATTTATTTTCCTATTATTAATCCCAACGGTTTTTAATAACTTTTTTAGGGAGCAAGATTATACTTATAAAAACCAATACTAAAAGTCCAAAAGCATATAAAGATAAAGGATTAAATATCAATAAACAATACAACCAAAGAAAAGAATAAATACTTGCAAATATAAAACAAACAAAAGAATTGTTTTTATAAATAAAAACAAGAATCAACAAAGCAGAAAGGACTAAAGAAGAAAACCATAATACATCATATTTAATATTTGAGTCCAAGTCTAAAGGATTCTCTATTTTGTTTTTGATACCCAATAACATACGTTTTTCCATAATATAATGAAAAGGCTCAAAAACCAAATCACTTACTTTGGCCCATGTATACAAACCTTTTAAACCATGTGTTCTAATAATAAGTCGTGTTTGTGTATTAGAAATCTGTTTTAATGCAAAACTGCCCCAGCCTTCTAAAACAAAATATTCATACTTTTTTGAAGCAACTACTAAAAACGAATACTTTTCATCTTTTGCAGCAGTGGTTGGAACCAAACGTCCAACCCTCATATCATAAATATAATCTTTGGGAACATTTATTGTATGGGCTTCAAAACCAAGAAGTCTTTCTAAAAAAGTATAAGCAAAAAAACCACCTCTATCTGCCCCTAAAGTAACCAAAGTATTCCAAACTTCTTTTACATTTGCATCTATTGTAATAGCTCTTGTTGAGACAATAAAAGGAGCAATATTATCCCCTTGCATTTTTGCACTTATTTCATTTTTGCTGGCATTCCAAGTAGAAATTTCATCTTGAATTAAACTGCTATAGATAATAAATTGGATCAAGAAAATAACAAACAATAATAGAGTTGATTTTATAAAGTTGCTCATTACTTAAGGCCTTGACATTGTTTCAAAATAATTAGCTATTAAAACTTAATATTTGTTTTTTTAATGGCTAATTATTTTTCTACATTTTATACAAATAGCCTTAAAACAAAGGCAGAATCCATATAACTTTTTTCATATAAATAAAAGAATGAGACAATTTTTGTTAAACTTGCATATGGAAATAATTGATAAAGAAAATAAGATATATTTATTAAATGAAGAGAATTTTGATTTTCCCACGCTGGAAATGATGAAAGACGACTTGGTTGCTATTGGAGGAGATTTTCATCCTCAAAGAATACTAAACGCTTATAAAAATGGAATTTTTCCCTGGTTTATTGATGAAAATAACTATATTCACTGGTTTAGTCCCAATAAAAGAATGGTTTTAAAACCAGAAGAATTCAAAATCTCAAAGAGTTTAAAAAAAAGTATTAAAAATAAATCCTATGAAATAAAAAGCAATGAGAATTTTTATGAAGTTATTAAAAACTGTGCCAATATAAAAAGAAAAAACGAAGATGAAACTTGGATTAGCGAAGAATTTATTTATGCGTATAAACAACTTTTTGATTTGGGTTATGCTTTTAGTATTGAGTGTTATTTAAAAGAAGAATTAGTAGGTGGTTTGTACGGTTTATTAATTAATAATATATTTTGTGGAGAAAGTATGTTTTCTAAAAAAACAGATGCTTCTAAAGTAGCTTTTTATCACTTGTGTAAAGAAGCTAAAAACAATGGTATTAAATTAATTGACTGCCAAGTTCATAATCCCCATCTTGAATCACTTGGGGCAAAAGAAATAAAAAGAGAAGAATACTTTTCTCTTCTTAAAGAATAAGTTCTTTTTATTCTTTATACTGAGGATGCCTTTTTATAAAAGAATCAAGACGTTTATTTGCCATTCTTTTTAATTTTATTTGAAAATAAAAGCTCCAACCAAAAATAATTCCAACAAAACCAAAAGCCATTTTGCACCAAGAATACATATTAAAGCTATCTTTATGAGATATTATCTTTCCATCTTTAAATATAAATTCTGCTTCTACTTCATTATGAATAAATCTTTTAGTTATTGAAAACATATACCTTGCATTCCACGAAACACTTCCTGTTTCATCATTTGCGCTTACATTTTTAAAATCTTTGGTTTTTGGATTTCCTTTTTTTTCTAAGAGCATATGCCACATAGCCTGCGCTCTTTTCCCATTTATTCTAAAAAAAGGATCATTGTATTCAATATCTTTATGATAACACTTTTGCATTTCTCTAAAATTTGAGTGTCTAAATGCTTCATAAAACCGTGTTAAAAGTTTTTCGTTATCATTCACGGAATAGGTCCTTCTTTCTTAATTATTTGTATATTCTTATTTTAGAATAAAATACTGTATTTTTGAAGTACTTATACTTAAAACTTAACTTTGCTTTTAATTTTATTGCAATTGTTACGTCTTGAATCACAAACTTTAACTCCTTTGAGATAGAGCATCGTTTCTATTGTTTGTTTTGCACTTGGGGAATACAAAAATGTTTTTTCAATAGTATAAAAACGTTTATTTCCTTTTATTATTTTTATAAAAATTGACATATTTTTGTTCCGTATTAAGCCTTGGGGACAAAACACGGATATAAATGCTACTTCATAAGTGTTTTCTATCCCTTGGCCTAAAACCTCAATCGTACTGCCTTTACACTTAATAAACCATGATATTTTTAACTTATAAATATATTCTCTTAAATAAAGCCCTAAAGACGCAGTATTAATAGTCGTACTTATCATTTCTTGGTAATTATTTTCATTCTTGGAATAGGGAATAAAAACAAGTCGCCTGTTATTGTTTATATAGTATTTATTCATTAGTTTATAAGTACTAGGTATTTTTTGGAAAAGATATTCATGCTTAAGCCGCGAAGTATTTGTTTCTTTAAAAGAACAAGCAGAATAAAAAAGAAGTATTAAAATTATTAAGAATATGGATTTTTTCATTTTATAATTCCTTTTTTAAAGAAGTAACTATAAAACAAGATTATGATTTTTAATATTATTCTAAACTTAAAATATCATGATAATCAAGATAGTTTTCATACTAGCGTTAAAGGTTTGGGAAGTTTTTTATAAATGAAGAAAGATTTTTAATAAAGAAACAGATTTACTGTTTCTTTATCAATTAATTATGCAGATTTTTTAGCTTTTTTTGAAGTATTGTTTGCAGCTTTTTTATTTACTTTTCTAATAACTTTTTTTGCTACTTTTTTAGCTGGTTTTTTAGCTACTTTTTTTACAACTTTTTTAACTACTTTTTTAGCCGTTTTTTTAACAACTTTTTTACTTGCTTTTTTATTTACTTTTTTTGCAACTTTTTTAGCCATTTTTTTAGCAACTTTTTTTGCCATTTTTACTTTTGTCGGTTTTGCTTTAATAACTTTTTTAATAACACTTTTTGCAACTTTTTTAAGGTTCTTTTTTTTGCTTACTTTTTTGCTTGCTTTTAAAGATATTTTTGCAACTTTTTTCTTATTTAATATTTTTGCCATTTGGACTTCCTTTGAGTTTTTATCACTACTTTTATATATAAAAGTAATATTATATGGTGATTATATATATTTAATTGTCATTTGTCAATACTTTTTAATTATTTTTTTTAAATTTGCAATAATATTTCCCATAAATTACACATATTATTCTTTTACAATACAGATACAAGGAGTCAAATATGGCTAAATTTGGAGTATTGTTTCAGAATTTGTTAGTATTTTTGTTTTCTATATGTTTTTGCATTTGTATTATTATTGTATGTTTTATTTTACTTATAGATTCAAATGTATTATTGTTTTAATAAATAAGATTAAAAATCTACTCTTTACCTCTTCTTTTATATAATTATAAAAAAATGAAATGAGATCAAATGAAAAGTATTTTTTTGGTATTTTTATGTTCTTTGCAATTTTTAAGTGCAAATGCAAAAGTACTAACACTAATTCCAGAAGCATCAGGAATCACCTACGTAAAAAAGACAAATACACTTTTTGTTGTTAATGATGAGGGAATTTTATATGAGTTAAACCTTAAAGGTAAAATATTAAGAAAAAAACATCTTGGGTCATACGATTTAGAGGGAATAAGCTTTGATTCTAAAAATGACTTATTAATTCTTGCCATTGAAGGAAGAGATAATATTCTTCTTGTACACCGAAACAATTTTCACATTAAAAAAGAAATTTCAATAAAAAGAAAATATAAAAACAAACTTTTACTAAAAAAAGATAAAAAAAGAGGTTTAGAGGGTATCGTCTTAATTGATTCACATGTATACATCTCAAATCAATCAAATATAGCCTATCCTAAAGAAGATGCTTCAGTCATTGTAATTCTTCCTTATACTATTAAAAAGAAAAAACTTAAGATCATTCGTATTCTTGATCATGGATTAAAAGATATTTCTGGTTTGACATATTATAAAGGTGATTTGTACTTGGTATCTGATAAAAAAAGCACAATCTATCAATATTCCTTTAAAGTAAAAAGAATAATCAAAAAAAAGAAACTTAATAAATCTCATGCGCAAGAAGGTATCACTTTTGATAAGAAAGGAAATTTATATATTGCAGATGATAAAGGAAAAATTTTAGTCTATAAAAACTTTAAAATGTAAGAACTAACTTTTTTCATTTATCCATTCAAGTATAAGTATATGAAGTTTATTTGGCTCTTCTAGTGGTAACATATGACTGGTACCATTATTAATAATAAACCTTGCTTTTTTATGTTCTTTTTGTAAAATAGCCAAAGAATCATGATTTAAGAGCCTGTCGTGTTTTGAATAAAAAAAATAAATTGAAGTATTCAAGGCTAGTAAGTCCTGTAATAAATCTTTTCGCAATAAAGTAGCTTTCATTTGAAGTTCAAATACATAAGCTCCTGCATCTTTGTACATGTTTTGGACTAAGTCAATTAGTTTTGTATTGTTATGGTTTTTTTCTTCTAATAAAGAAATGACTTTTTTCGCACTCAAGTTTTTAAATCCATGTTTTTTTGTAAACTCAATAGCAAGACTACGTTTAACAATTTCATCTTTGTACATTGAAGAAGGAGTAGATGCAAGTATGAATAATTTATTAATTCTATGGGGATATTTACAAGCATAATAAGCAGATACATAACCCCCCAAAGAAAAACCAAGTAAATTGATTTTTTCTTCTTTAAAATACAGCTCCTCTATTATTTCATCAAAGGTGCTTTTTAAAGGAATATTTACATGAATAAGTTCATATGAATCATCAAACAAACAAAACAGCTCTTTCCACAATCTTTCATCTGTCATTAAACCAGGAAGGAAATATATCTTTGTTTTCATATTCTTCTTTTATATTGAAATAATGTGCTTTAACGCACACAAAAAATATTAGGACTCTAAATAAGTCTCATCTTTGTTTTTAATATTAAAAATAACATTTTAGAGCTTAAATTATTGTTGTAGGATGTGAGAAAATCATTTTATTGTATTTTTAAAAATACGAATATTATAAGATTTTACAAAGAAATATATTCTTCTCTTATGATTTTTAAATCTTCCCATGTTTGAAGATGTTTACCCACGAATTCGTACTTTACATCATTTATATTGGTTAGTTTATAATTAAAAATAAGTTCTGAAACATTACCCACAATTTTTTTTGAACACAGTTCAATATCAAAATCTTTTATGGTAACTTCAAGAACTTTATATCTTAAATAAGCTTCCTTTTTATTTTGTGCAAAAATTATTCCATTGTTTAACATTAAAACATTTTCATCGTAGAATATATTACATATTTCTATGACTTTTCCCTCTTCTATTAAATTAATAAGTTGATTTACACTATCTTTCATTTTATACCTTAAAATTAATAATGTTTAACAATAGCTACATTGTGTGTAGTGTTCATAAATTTTACATAAAACAAAAAAAAATAACTTAAAATTATTTTGTTATACTTTATTTTTAAAGAATTTTTAAACATATAAATTACCTTATAATTGTTTTTTATATTCATTATTATTCTCATTTGTAAAATATTTTCAAATAACATATTTTAAGCTAATTAACCTATAATAATAAAAAGAATTTTAGGAGAAAGAATGATTAAAAACTATTTAAAAAATACTCCCGATGAAAAAGGTTATTTTGGTAAATTTGGAGGTTCTTACCTTCCTCCTGTTTTAGAAGAGGCTTTTAAAGATATCAAAAGTGCTTATGAGCACTTAAAACATTCCCCTGCTTTTATTGAAGAACTTGCTTATGTAAGAAAACACTATCAAGGAAGACCTACTCCTATATCTTTTGCTAAAAATCTTACTAAAGAATGTAATGGTGCAAAAATTTATTTAAAAAGAGAAGATTTAAACCATACAGGCGCACATAAACTAAACCATTGTATGGCAGAAGTTATTTTAGCCAAACACTTAGGTAAGAAAAAAGTAATTGCAGAAACAGGAGCAGGACAGCATGGAGTTGCACTTGCAACGGCTGCTGCTTATTTTGGAATGGAATGTGAGATTCATATGGGTGAAGTTGATATGAAAAAAGAACATCCAAATGTTATAAGAATGCAGATTTTAGGTGCTAAAATAATTCCAGTATCTCATGGATTAAAAACACTTAAAGAAGCTGTTGATTCTGCTTTTGAATCCTATATAACACAAGCAGATACAGCCCTTTATTGTATTGGTTCAGTAGTAGGGCCTCATCCTTTTCCAATGATGGTTAGAGATTTTCAAAGTATTATTGGTTTTGAAGCAAGAGAGCAGTTCTTAAGTTTAGAAAATAAACTTCCTTCTCATGTTCTTGCTTGTGTGGGTGGAGGATCAAACGCCATGGGTATTTTTGCTGGTTTTATCCAAGATGAAGAAGTGCAATTAATAGGTGTTGAGCCTCTTGGAAAAGGAGAAAAACTAGGAGAGCACGCAGCCTCTTTAACTTATGGAGAAGAAGGAATTATGCATGGTTTTAACTCTATCATGTTAAAAGATCAAAAAGGAGATCCAGCTCCTGTTTATTCAATTGCTTCTGGAATTGATTATCCTTCAGTAGGTCCAGAACAAGCGTATTTAAAAGAATTAGGAAGAACCCAAGTAGCTCTTTGTAATGATGAGGAAGCTATAGCTGCTTTTTATAAACTCTCACAACTAGAAGGTATTATTCCAGCCCTAGAATCAGCTCACGCTGTTGCTTATGCTATGAAACTGGCTAAAAGCTTAGATAAAGATCAAAGTATTTTAATAAATCTAAGTGGTCGAGGGGATAAAGATATTGATTTTGTAGTTGAGAACTACCCTTTTGATTCTTTTAAACATTAATACACTTTTTTGTATTAATGTTTCTATTATTCGTATTTTTCATAAGCCTCGTATTTTTTGTAAAATATGCGTAATTCATTTAAATCCTTGTCATTTAATAAATAGACCTTTGAAAGAGAAGTTAATGACTTATAATGTTCATTCGACATTATTGAATCTATATTAGTAACATGAGTAAAGATAGTTTCTTCTCTTTTTTTATTCATCTTTTTACTTGAAAATCCCAATAAAGACAAATATATTTTTTGAGATTTTTCAAGAATTTTAATATTTTTTTTAAGTTGAGGATTAATTTCTAGTAAGATATCAAAATCATTTTTAGTTACAACAGAAACAATGTTTTTTTTAAAAAATGCTTGATAAATTAACTTTGAACGTTTTTTAAAATAAACACGTTTAGTAATTACTCTTAAATATGATTTATTATGTTCTTCATAAACAAGACTTTCAAACCATTTTTCAGCACTAAAAACGCCATCTCTAAAATTAACAGTATAGTTTTTTATGTTTTTTATACTTGCATTTGAATCTTTATGTGTAATTAAATAATATTGCTCATATTTTTCATTATTTATTCTAACCGTCCATTTTTTGGATATGTTTTTTTTTAGTCTCTGTTCTTCTTTAAAAAAGAATTCTGGGCTTAGAATTATTAATTCAATTTTTTCATTAAAAAAATCACTAATGATTTTTTTTTCACTTGAATAAGGAAGAATATGAATTTTTACATCACTGTATTTATTATTAAAGCTGCTTTCAATAACTTTTATTACTAAGTTTGAAAATTTTTCATCTTTAAAAAAAGTTTTTGTGCTCATAGCAATATTAAAATTAAGAACCTCAGATTCTAAGGAAGAAAAAAGAAATAATAAAAATAAAATATATTGCAAAATTATCCTTTAAATATTTTACATCATAACAATTATAAACTAAATTTCAGTTATTTTAAATCCAATAAACCTCTTTTGCATCAATACGTATATCAATAACAGAACCTGGCATAATTGAATTACATAAATACTCATCTTTTAATAAAGACAATTTTAAAGCAATGCCAGCAATGCTAAAATCAATCCAAAATTTTTCATCGTTTTTTTCTTTTCTTATAGAAGAAACCACTCCTTCTAAATAAGAAATATCCTTTTTAAAATATTCTTTGCTTTTATTTATTGTGATATTGTTGGAGTTTATCATTAACACTGAATCTCTTTTTTTCTTGGAAGAATTTGGAATAGTTAATTTTTGACCATCTAAAAAAACTTTAACCAAATTTCCTTCTTCATTTTTCTCCCAAGGAGCATAGAGTAAATTAATGCTGCCACTTTGCACCAGTTTTCCTTGAAATAAAGCAACCTTCATATCTGAGATATGGTTTAACCAATTATGATCATGACTGGATATTAAAACAGTGCTTTTATATTTTTCTTTTGCTAGTAATATTGCTTCTTTTATTAATTGGGCTGAATTTGTATCTACTCCTGCTGTTGGTTCATCAAGAATCAAAACCTTAGGTTTTAATACTAATCTTGCGGCAAGTGCAACTCTTTGGGCTTCACCACCTGAGAGTTCACTGTGTTTTCTTTTTGAAAAAGATTTATCCAAACCCACAAGAGATAGTGCATTGTTTACTTGTTCTTCTAAATTATCAAACTTTTTTCTGATTTTTAAACCATATGCTATGTTTTGGAAAACACTGCGTTTTAATAAATAAGGGTTTTGGGGTAAAATAACAATATCTTGTTTTGCATCTAGCCCCAATAAAGAAGAATCTAAACCATCAAAGGTTATTTCTCCTTTTGATGCTTTAGAAACAAAAGAAAGCAAAGAAAACAGTGTGGATTTTCCACTTCCATTGGGTCCTAAAAAACCAATAATTTGATTTTCTTCTAAAATCAATTCTTTTATATCTAATACTTTTTTACCCTCATAATAATGTTTGATATTTTTCAAATCATAGAGTGTTTTCATTGTGACCACTTCCTTTTTAGAACAGATAAAGCAATATTTACCATAAGTGCAAGACAAAATAAAACTAAACCAAGTGCTAAACCCGTTACAAACTCGCCCTTACCTGTTTCAAGTGCAATTGCTGTTGTTACTGTTCTTGTATGATATTTAATATTACCGCCCACCATCATAGAGATTCCAATTTCTGTAATTATTCTTCCATAAGCAGTAATTGCAGCTGTCATAATTCCAAACCTGGCTTCTATTAATGTAGCATTTAATATCTGTATAGGTTTTGCTCCTAAACCTTTTAATGACGTATATAAACGCTTATCCACAGATTCTACTTGAGCTGCTGTTAAAGCAATAATAATAGGCAAAGATAAAATCACCTGCCCAATAACAATAGCTTTTAAGGTAAAAAGTAAATTAAAATCTCCAAAAACACCATTTTTTGACAAAATAGTATATAAAATTAAACCAATGACAACAGTAGGCAAAGCCAATAAAGTGTCCACCATAGTTCTTAGTATTATCTTTCCTCGAAAAGAATAATAACCCAAAATAAAACCAAGAGGTAAACCAATAATTAAACTTATTAATAAAGCCAAAGAAGACACACTTATTGTTGCATAAATTGCTGAGTAAACGCTGTCATCTCCTTCGAGCAATAAGTGTATAGCTTCAGTAAAACCGTCTGTAAATAGATTCATTTTATCTTTTTCCAAATACTTTTAATTATTTGCATTGGGAATAAAAAGTGCTTGCCCCAATAACCTAAAATCGGCTATAAAACCTTGTATTTTGGAACTGTTAATCCAAAGCGTAAACTTTTTAGCAAGTTCTTCTTTTGCATTTGAACATTTTTGGGAATTAATACTAATAACACTGTATTGATTAATTAAGTCTTTTGAACCTTCAATAACTATTTTCATAGTATTATCACTTTTGTGTTGACTCATATACTTAATCCAAGTACCTCTATCGCTCATAGTGTATCCACCCATTTGTGAGCTCATATTAATAGTACTTAACATTCCTTGTCCTGTTTGCATATACCATTTTTGCGATTCAGGAACATTTTTAAGCGCTTTTTTCCATAAAGATATTTCTTTTTTATTTGTACCTGAATTATCTCCACGTGAAAAAAATGTCACTTCTTTTTCTTTAATTGTTTTTAGAGCCAAACTTATATTCATACCTGTGAGTTTTGCAGGATCATTTTTAGGTCCTATTAAAATAAAATCATTGTACATCACTTGTTTACGGTTTAAGCCATAGCCTTGTTTAATGAATTTTTTCTCAGATGCAGGGGCGTGTACAAATAAAATATCTACATCACAATTTTTTCCCATTCTAAGTGCTTTTCCAGTTCCCGTTGCTATCCATTTTAAGTTAATACTTGTATCTTTTTCAAACTTTGGTGCTAAATAATCTAAGAGACCTGTATTATCAGTACTAGTAGTAGTTGCCATCATCAAACTTTCTTTTGCATTTACATTTGTATTTAAAGAGAAAAGGATAGTAAGTGAAAGCACCCCATTAGTAATAACTTTTTTCATTTTTAGCCTTTTAATTAAATATATTTATTTGTTCATTAAGAAAAGAACAAGAAAAACGAATGATCTTAACACTTTTGTTTGCTAAAAAATGTTCACTGCTTGTATCAGAAACTAGAATTGCATTACTTTCCCCAAGCACAGAAATCATTCCTGAACCATATTTGTTTTTTTGGCTTACTGTGAATTCTGATTTTTCAAGCTTTCCTAAGACCAAATTTACGCGTCCTTTTTTTACATTAAACGCTTCTATATTTACAGCGCTTTCATAATCATGGTAAATATTATTGTTGCCTTGTAATTTATATAAAACCGGTAAAACAAATAAATGTAAATTAACCATAGCAGTAAGAGGATTACCTGGCAAACACATAACATAAGTAGAGTTTAGTTTTCCCATCATAATAGGACGACCAGGTTTTACATTCACTCCATGAAAAAATATCTCAAGTCCATTGTTTAAAAATGCTTGTCCCACAAAATCGGCATCTCCCATAGAAATACCCCCACTGGTAATAATTACATCATAAGATTTTAAATTCTTAATAAATTTTTCTGATTCTTCAAGATTATCAGGAATGACTCCGGTATATGTTGCAGAAAAACCTTTTTCTTTAAGCTGGCAAAGAAGAGCAAAAGAATTACAATTGTATATTTCATCTTCACTTGCATGCTCCCAAGGTTCTTTAATTTCATCCCCAGTTGAAACAATAGCAATACTCAATGTTTTAATAACTTTAATCATAATCATACCTTGAGAAGCTAGAACTGCGACCATTGAAGCAGTAATACTTTCCCCTTTTTTATACAAAATATTGCCAACTTTTTGTTCTTCACCTTTTAATCGTAAACAACTTCCTTTTTTTATTTCCTTTTTTATTTTTATGCTGTTATTTATTACAAGAACATCTTCAATGGGAACGATTGTATCTGCATCATTAGGAACTTTGGCCCCTGTCATTATTTTATAACATTCATTTTCTTTTAACTCTTTTTTACTGTTTTGTCCTGCAAAAATAGTTTCTTTTATTAAAAGAGTATTTGAAGCTTCACAAAATTTTATTGCAAAACCATCCATCGCAGAATTATTAAAAGAAGGCAGGTTTTTTTGACAAATAATATCTTGGGATATAACACGGCCTAAAGAATTTTCTAAAGAAATTATTTCTTCAAAGGTATTTATTTCTGCCATTTCTAAAGAAATTTTTATTGCTTCTTCAAAATCTAAATATTTTTTAATCATTTAAAACCTTTATTTGTCTATAAACTTTTGATATTATTTTACAAATATAATCAATATCTTCTTTGCTAAAAATACTTGTAAAAGAAAAACTAAGTGCTTGTCTGGATTCATTTTCGCTGTAGTACATTTCTTGCAGAATACGGGAAGGTTTCATTAATCCCAACGAACAACCTTCTCCATTAGAGGTAAAAATATCATATAAAGCGAGAGCACGTATAATTTCTCGTGCTTTTATATTTTTTAGTCCAAAATGCAGTGTATTCTCTAAACTTAAAGAAGGATCAACAAAAAAGAAAAAATCATCTTTTAATTCCTTTTTTAAAGCCTTGATAAACATGCTTTTGTTTTCTTTTTCATAAGAAAAAGCCTGTGTTTTGATAATATTTTGTAGAGATATGATATCAATTTCGCCAAGAACTTGTTTTTCTAATAAATCATTATGTAATAAAACAGAAGAACTGGCATATCCACTTAATTTATACGCATCCAAAACAGCTATATCGATATTTGTGCAGTCCAAAGTAGCAGAAATATTTCCTATAATTTTCGCTTTGCTTCTCTTTTTAACTTCTAATAAATCAACTTTTACATACGTATCCATAATGTAAGAAGAAACAAATATATAGGTATATTTATCTTTAATACTTTCATAATCAAGCTGCCCATTTTTATTAATATTAATAAAGTCTAAGTTAAATCCAAGTTTTTTATATGCGTAAGAAGCTTCTATCAACGCTTCACTTTCACCCAAAGAAACGGCAATATTCCCATCAAGTCCTAATAAAAAGCCAAGTAAACTCTCTTTGCTGAAATGCAAAGTATTTAAAGAAGAAAATGAAAATCTGTTTTTATACTCTTCCAATAAAACCTTTAGATTTTCATTATTAGAAAGTGCGGCCAGAGAATAAGAAGACGCAATATTTATATCTTTTAATACAGGATATTGTAAAACATTTAGTTTATACATGAGAATCCTTTTTACAAACGATGGAAGCTTTTTTATTTAAAAAAATCACATCAAATCGTTCTTGTGCATAAACATTAATTTCATCTTGTAGTATTTGATAGTTTTTAATAATTTCTTTTGCTTTAGGAGTTAGGGTAGTACCACCATTGTTTCTGCCTTTTTGAACAATAACTAATTCATCTTCAATATATTCTTGTAATATTTTAATATGTGACCAGGCTTTTTTATAATTCATTCCTAGAATTTTAGAAGCTGCTAAAATACTTCCTGTTTCATCGATATATTTTAAAATTTGAGTTTTACCGCCACCAAAAATAAGGTTTTGTTTTTCATCTTCTATCCATGTTTTAACTTTTATTTGCATGACCCAACTTCTTTCTAAAACAACCCAATTGACAATAAATCACGTCTACATCAGAGTTTTTCACCGTAGATCCAACTCTTCTTAAACTTGTACTTTGTGCTTCTTTCCATAAGGTTTTACAAGTAACTTGTGTATTGTTTTTATAATGTTGTTTAATATTTTTGTAAATATCTTCTTCATAGGTTTCAAAAGCAATTTTTCCAAACACACCTAACTCACAAGATGTGATTTTTATATTTTCATTTTTGCAAGTATCTGCCATTTTTATTGCTTTTATGCCAAGAAGTTTGGCAACTTTAAAAGCTTTTAAACAGCTCAAGCGTCCATTTTCATCCAAGTTATCTTGAAGTATAAGCATTTGTTTTGTATCCAAACTAGACATCTATTCTTCCTTGGTGAGTATACATATTCATTTTTTTACCTCTTGCAAAACCAATCATTGTGATACCATGTTTTTGCGCCGTTTGTACTCCTAAATACGTAGGTGCAGTACGTGAAACTATCATAGGAATTGCATGCATAACCGCTTTTGTAACCATTTCAGAACTTAAACGTCCAGAAACAAACAAAACAGATTTTGTGGTATCTAAACCTTGCATCATGCATTTACCTATGGCTTTATCAATAGCATTATGACGTCCTATATCTTCAGCAGTAACAGTAGTTCCATCCAGTAAATAAATCATTGCTTTATGCACACAACCTGTTAAGTTATACAGTTCACTGTCTTTGTAAAAAATCTTTATTTCATCAAGAATGGTTTGTGCTTTTATTTTAAAAGCGCTTTGGTTAAAAGGAATTTCTAAAAAGCCAGCAACATTTCCAGTAACTCCTCCTCCACAACCACTTGTTAAGGTTTTTTCTTTAAATAAATTCTGTATGGATTCTTGGTTAATATTGGCATTAACATCAACTCTTAAACCATCTTTACTTACACTTATTTCTTTAATATCTTTATAGGAAGAAATAACATTTTCACTCATTAAGTATCCAATAGCATGGGCATCTTGATCTTTTGGAATACACATCATGGAAATGGTTTTTTCTCCATTTAAATATAAATTCAATCTTACCTCATCAATAGTTACGTCTTCAAATTCTACGGCTTTATTTTCTATAAGTTTATCAATTATTACTGTTTTTAAATATTTACTGTTGTCCATATTTTTCCTTTAAACTACGTTCGCAAGATAGTTTATTGTGCAAATTTTGCATATTTAAAAGCTTTATTATGCATTTTTAGCATAATAAGAAACCAAAAGAAAAACACCTAAGTGTTTTTCTTTTCTTTATTTTATTAAGTCTTCTTCTTTAAGAACATCTGGTCTAAATTGTTCTATATACTCTCTAGGTAGTTTTCCTGTAATAACACCAGGCAGATAACCTTTTACCGATACAAAATACGAATACACTGTTTCAAATGTAAAGAACGAAATAATCGCAGATCCCATAAAATGAATAAATAAAATAAAACGCTTAAACTGAATCGTTTGGGCATGTGTTGCAGCATCAGGAGCCATAAACCAAATTAAGAATCCTGAAAGTACTAATAAAGCACCAAATGCTACATACATATAATAATTTATTCTATCCATCGCTTCGTATTTTCCACGTAAAAATATTTTATTCCATATTTTCACAGAGGGTCTGTAAAAAAACTTGTGATCTTTAAATGCAATTACCGTCATAATTAACCAAATAGGCATCCATCCTACTCCAACTATTTCATGAGATGCTCGCATAAACCTTGCAATATATCCTCCACCTGTCCAGTTTCCAAAAGTAATTGAAAAACCAGTAATGAATAAATAAATCATAATCACAATATTTAATAAAATTACCAAACGTTGAAAAACAGAATACACTTGTACCTTGTCATCATGTCTTGTAATCTTTGCTTGTTTTCTTCCTTTTGCAAGTATGAACATTCCTAAAAATAGAAAAAATTCTACTAAGAAAACAATGGGTAAAAGGTGTTGTCTTTCTTCAAAAGCTCTAATAACTTCAGGTGCAATTGCTCCATAATTAGGTCCATATAAAGCAACTTCCATTTGTTCTAAACGTGTAAGTTCCGATATGGGAATCACATTTCCAGAAATATCTCCTTGGGCTATCAGTATTAAAAACTTAAATACATAATCTAAGTTAGCAATAGTTGCTAGAAAAAAGTACCAATAAGTAAGAAGAGCAAATATAAAACCTATTATAATATAGGCTTTATACTCACTAAAAAAACTTTTAGTTTCCATACGCTTTATCCCAACCGTAAGGCATTGATTGTACTCCGTGACCAAAAGAGATTACTCGTTCTCTGTAAATATTAGCAACAGATTCAGCATCTCCTACTAATAAGGCTTTTGTTGAACACATAGATGCACATACAGGAACTTTTCCTTCTGCAATTCTATTTTGTCCATATAATTCTCTCTCATGTGCACTGTTTGTATCATCAGGACCACCTGCACACATAGTACATTTGTCCATTACACCTTTAGTACCAAAAGCTCCATTAGATGGAAATTGAGGTGCGCCAAAAGGGCAGGCATATAAACAATAAGAACAACCAATACATTTATCTTTATCATGTAAAACAATTCCATCATCTCTAATATAGAAACAATCAACTGGACACACCTCTTCACAAGGGGCATCTGTACAATGCATACAAGCTACAGATAAAGAAAATTCCATTCCTTGGATTCCCTCATTAACTGTAACAACTTTTCTTCTTGAAATTTCAACAGGTAACTCATGTGCTTCCGCACAAGCAACAGAACATCCATCACAATGGATACATCTGTTTTCGTCACAGTAAAATTTCATTCTGGCGAAATCAGGTTTCGTATTATCACTCATATTATCCTCCTAAGCGCTTTCAATTCGGCACAAGCCACCTTTTGTTTCAGGTATTTGAGTAACAATGTCATAACCGTAGTTAGTAACAGTATTAGCACTTTCCCCAATCGCATAAGGTGCTGTTCCTTCTGGATACTTATGAGAAAGATCCACACCTTCCATAACTCCTGCAAAATGAATAGGAATAAAAATTCTATCACTTGATACTGAGTGCGAATATTTCGCTTTGACTTTAATTTTAGTTCCTTGAGGGGAATGAATCCACATCATTGAACCATCTCTAATGCCATGCTCTGCCGCTAAATCAGGATTAATATCACAAAACATATCAGGACTTAATTTAGCAAGATATTTACTTGCTCTGTTTTCCATCCCTGCTCCATTTAGATTTACCAAGCGTCCAGTAACTAAGTTAATAGGAAATTTTTCAGCCCAATTTTCTTTTGTTTGCTCTGAGGTATATCTTGTATCTACTCTATAGTGATTCTTTTTATCTGCAAAACTTGGATACTTAGCAACAAGATCCGGTCTTGGAGAATGAAGAGGTTCTCTATGAAGTGGAATTGGATCAGCAAAGGTCCATACTTTGGCTCTTGCTTTCGCATTTCCATAAGGAGCCATTCCTTGTTCCATACATTTTTTAGCAATAATATTTGAAGTATCAACTTTCCAGTTTTTACCAATTGCTTTTTTCTCTGCTTCACTTAATTTAATACCTAAGACTTCTTCGATATTGTCTCTTGTGATTTCTGGGTATCCATCTTTATTTGCAGAGCCTTTAGGAGCAGATCCCACACCGGCTAATAAATCTTCGCCATCATGCTCAAGTCCAAATCTGTTTCTAAATCCCATTCCACCATCTTTAACAGATCTGTTAATATTGTATAAAATTGGGCTTCCAGAATGTGATTCAGTCCAACAAGGCCAAGGTAAACCGTAGTATTCGCCCTTCATAGGTCCATATCCACGTCCAGATACTTCATCAAACATATGCCAGTTCTCTTGGTGTGCTTTTAATCTTTTAGCAGTCCATCCTGTTAAACCAATAGTTTTAATGATTCTTGCAATTTCATCTGTTGCATCTTCTGGCCATTTAAAGTCTTTTTTATTTTCTTTTATCTTCATACCGGCAGTTAATTCATCATAAAATCCAAGTTCTTTTGCCAATAAAAACATAATGTCTTGATCCGTTTTAGATTCATACATAGGTTTTATAACTTCACTTCTCCACTGTGCTGCTCTATTAGTAGCAGTTACACTTCCAGAAGTTTCAAACTGCGTAGCAGCTGGTAAAATATAAACATCATTTTGTTTGTCTGTAATAATGGCACCTTCATTTACAAAAGGATCACAAAATACAGCCAATTCAAGATTGTCTAAAGCTTCTTTTACTTTTTTTGTTTGAGCAGTAGATGTAATTCCATTTCCCATAACAAAAATAGCTTTTAAATTTGTACCTGCATTATGAATAGCATCTTCGCCTGGATTTCCAGCTAGAACTCCTGACCACCAACGTGAAAGTGTAAACCCTTTTTTATTCATCCAAGAAGGATCTTTAAATCTTCCTTTTAACCATTCGTAATCAACACCCCATGATTTAGCAAAATATTTCCAAGAACCGTCACTTAAACCATAATATCCAGGTAAAGTATGTGATAAACAACACATATCAGTAGCCCCTTGAACATTATCATGACCTCTTAAAATATTAGTACCTCCACCTTCAATACCTAAATTTCCTAAAGCAAGTTGCAAAATAGGAGCAAGTCTAGTATTAGAAGAACCATTTGAATGTTGCGTTAATCCCATAGCCCAAATTAATGTTCCAGGAGAATTATTAGCATAAAGTTTTGTAATTTGTAAAATTAAAGAAGCATCAACACCCGTTACATCAGCAACTTTATCAAGTGGCCAATTTTTGGCTTCTTTCATTACATCTTTCATTCCATAAACACGATCGTTTATAAAACCTTCATCATGCCAACCATTTTCAAAAATAATATTTAACATTCCATACATAAAAGGAATATCAGTACCTGGTCTGATTTGTGCATAATAATCCGCTTTTGCAGCTGTTTTAGTAAACCTAGGATCTACTACAATTATTTTTGCATTATTTCTCTCTTTTGCTTTTAAAAAATGTTGGAATCCAACTGGGTGATTAACCGCAGGATTTGCTCCAAATATAATAATAGCTTTTGCGTTTTGTATATCCCCTAAAGAATTTGTCATAGCACCATAACCCCATGTATTTGCCACACCGGCAACTGTTGAGCTATGTCAAATTCTAGCTTGGTGATCTATATTATTTGTACCAAACATTGCAGCTAATTTTCTAAAATAATATGCTTGTTCTGTACCAAATTTTGCTGAGCCTAAAAACATTGTTGAATCAGGTCCCGATGTTTGTCTAAGATTTTCAAGTTTAGAGGCAATACCTTTCATTGCTTCATCCCAAGAAATTCTTTTCCATTTTCCATTTTGTTTTACCATTGGGTGCTTAAGTCTTACTTCTGATCGAACCATATCAATCATATCCGCACCCTTACAACAGTGACCACCAAGTGAAATTGGATGATCTTGGGCTACTTCTTGTCTAACCCACACTCCATTTTGAACTTCTGCTATTACTCCACACCCTACTGAACATGCGGTACAAATTGTTTTAATTAATTTGGACCCAGGAAAAGGATTTTTAATCTCTTCTTGTGTTGCAGCTCTTGTTGCGTTAGTACTAGCAAAAGAATTAGTAACTCCAAATGCTGCGGCAACGGCACTCATTTTTAAAAATGAACGTCTTCCCACTTTTGCATTTAGAGCTTCATATGTATTTGCTGACATACATTCTCTCCTATACTATTTTGCGAACTTGTAGAATTCTTCCCAAGCCGCTGTTTTCTTGTAGAGTATTTCTTTTTTTCTAGAACTACCTACAACAACACCATTATTATTAGCATCTTGAACCGATGCTCCCTTATTTGTAGCAGCCATAACTGTAGTACCTGCAACAGCAGCTCCAGCAGTAATCAATGCAGCAGTTTTTGCGAACTCTCTTCTGCTTTTTTGCATGACTGACCTCCTTATAGAAATTAAGCCCCTTCTTAGAGACTTTATAAAAAAAGCAAAACTTCTTTTATAAAGCCCCCTTTAAAAAGCTTAAATATCTACTTCTACATCATAAGCAATGTCTTTTGTTTCTTCTTCATCTTTTGGATTTTTTTCTCTTAATGCTTTATTACGTGCGCGTCTTTTTATTTCATCTTCGCTTAAGATTTTTTCACTTGGTGCTACTTTTCTAAATTTTGCTTTTCTTATATGAATAGAGACATCTAAATATAAGCGTTCAAATTCTAAAAAAGAATGTAAAACAACCATCAGCTCTTTATAAATAAGAGCATTTTCATGTTCATATATATCTTTAGCAAGATCATCAATAAATTCATTTAAAATAGATTCAAAAATACAATGCACTGTATTTTCATATTCTTTTTGACCTTGAGCAATTTCATTGCTTAAAAAAGCCAAAGCTGAAAAAATAAAACCAATGGAGTCTTCATATTCAAAATAAGATTTTTCATCTCTTCTTATTTTTGTTTTGGCAATAAATTGAATCATTTCAACTCTTTTTTTACCCGATTCAACCCCTTCATCATAATAAGAAGCCGTTTGTCTTATTTTTTTACTCATAGGAGAATGAAATAAATCATCAAATTCTTGTAACAATGTAATATTAGAACTTGGATCTAATAAAAGAGATATATTCTCTAAAGCACTTCCTGAACCCTTATCAATTGGATTTTCTTTTAAAGTATTCACTAAAGATAAAAGTTCAAAATAATTTTTACTTTCTTTTGATGCCACAAAAAAGTTGGCAAATAAATTGTAATAAAGCGCTCTTGCTTTATTAATACTGTTATTGTTTTGCATGGGATGCTCCTTTATTTTTATCATAGAAGCTTTGCATCATGATTTTTGGTTTACAATCTGTACAGCAGTATAAACTTCTCTCTTTTACTGGATCGTGGGCAAATTTAGGTCCCATAATTGCAGCTATTTTTTCAACTGATTTAACGGTTGCGAAATCAACCCCACATTCAACACAAGCAAAGAGTTCATCTTGAGCAAGAATACTTTCTTTAAACCAAGCAGGTTGTAGTTTAATGACATCTCTCTCAATTGTTAAACAATCACTCTCAGGACAGGAAACTTCACAATAACCACAAGAAGTACATAAAGAAGGATTAATTCTTAATGTATTATCACTGGCATCTGCTTGAAGGGCATCTACATTACAAGAGCCCACACATACTAAACATAAAGTACAATTATCAGCATTTACTTTTACTTGTCCATAATGCACATGCTCACCGGTGGTAACTTCACCTAAGTCCTCATTTCCTACAATATGTGAAAGTCTAATAGCAAAGAGTTCTCTTTTTCTTCCCTCATCTTCATTAAACGTAAAACGTGAACCTTCTACAAATTGTACTTCTTCTAAGGCTTTTTTCAATTCATCTTTAGTAGAAGCTAATAAAACAGCATCTAAGCCGTATTTTTTTTGATAAATTTGATTTAATATAGAAATGGAATCTTTTGTTCCTTTTGATAAAATTGAAGTATAAAAAACTACTTGTGAACCTGATTCTTGTAACAGTGTTAAAAGAGTTCCTTCATGCAAAAACTTTTCTCCATCAATTACAAAAGGAAGAACATTTTCTTTTAAATCAACATCCAAGGTATCTATTTCCATAATTTGAGGTAAGATTAAAGGAATATGGCCTTTAAAAAACTTTGCCATTTCGAAAATAGAATCTCTTCCACTTGGTGCATATTCCAAAGCGCCTGAAGGACATACAGAGATACAACCTCCACAGCCTTTACAATCAATTTGTGAAAAACTCAAGGTTTTAGTAGCATCGTCTTTAGTAATTGCAACGGTAGGACAAACATCTTCACACTTTGAGCATATTTCTTCTCTTCGTCCATCGTATTGACAAATCGTTTTATCATAAATAGTGTATTTTTTATATTCATAAAAATTTATATTTTCACGTAAATTTGCCAAAACATCGTCAATGGAGCTCTCCTTTGGATCTTGAGTACCACTTTGATTTAAAGCAATTTGTAAAGCATCAAACCATACAATTTGATCCACTTGTATTTCAACATTTTTTCCATCATCATCAACAGTGACACTTAAGTTTCCAATATGACCTGTTATTTTTTTAATAATATTTGCAGGAACATGAAATAAATCAAATTCATCGGGTAAGGATTTTTTTAAGAATTCCCTTTTTTCTTCATCACTACAAACCAATAAAACCTTATTAGCTACATCTTGGCTATATAACATCTCTTTTGATAAATCAAAACGAGAAGCTGATATGTCATAGAGTTTTTCAATATTCTTAATTTTTTGTGCAATTTTATCTTTTGAATGATTGATGTAATAATCAATTTCGAAAGCTATGTGTTGTGCATGTATATCTTTTGAATTGGATACAATAAAATCTTCATCTTCTATTTCTTTATTGGAATTAGTTACTAAAATATTAGAAGAGAGAGGAAAATCAAGTTCTTTGTCTGCATAATAAACATATTCATACATCTTTGGCCTTTTGGTAAAATATTATTTACCTATTTTAAACTGTATTAACTTTCGTTTTACTTAAATAGTTAAAAATATTTTACCAAACTAAGAAGAAGTGTTACCTTTTGCTCAAGTGTGTTATAATTTAATAAAATGAGGTCTGCGTGTTTAAATATTTATTTATTGCTATTGCTTTTATCCTTTTACTTTATATTGGTTTTAGAGACAAGGTCTATAATAATAAAATCATTCTCTTTGGTGCATCTGTACCTCAAACAGGAATCATGAAAGCTTGGGGCTCTGCAGTATATACAGGTGCCAGTTCTTATTTTTTTTATGTCAATGATAATAATTTATTAGAAAACAAAGAAATACAACTTATTACCTATGACGATAAATATGAACCCGAACTTACAAAAGAAAATCTAAGCCGCTTAATTGAAGAAGATCATGTTTTTTCTTTATTTGGTTTTGTAGGCACCCCTACGGTTAAAAGCATTTTACCTATTTTGGAAAAAGAAAACATTCCTTTTATTGCGCCTTTTACAGGCGCTTCTTTTTTAAGAGATACGTATAAAGCTAATATTGTAAATTATCGCGCCTCCTATAAAGAAGAAATAGAAAATTTGATTGAGTATTTATACAAAAAAAAGAAAATCACTAAAATTGCTGTTTTTTATCAAAATGATGATTATGGAGAAGAAGGTTATGTTTCTTTATTGGAAGCTTTGGAGAAAAGAAAATTAAAACTTAATTCAGAAGGTACTTATAAAAGAAATACTTTATCCATTAAACATGCTTTTTATGAAATAAAAAAAGGAAAACCAGAGGCAATTATTATGGTTGGTGCCTATAAAGCAAATGCTTTGTTTATTAAAAAAGCAAAAAAAGATCCTGTTTTTAAAGATACCATCTTTTGTAATATATCTTTTGGTGATGCCAATGAAATGATAAAAGAATTAAACTACGAAAGTGAAAATTTACTTTTTTCTTCTGTTGTTCCTTATTATGGAAGTGCGAATATTTCAGTTATTAATGAATATAAAAAATTAATGTTTAAATATTTTCCAAAACAAGACTTGGGTTTTGTATCATTAGAGAGTTTTTTAGCAGCTAAAGCAATAGTTAGGGCCTTACAAAATATAAAAGGAAGCATAACACGAAGCAGTTTTTTAGAGCAATTAAAAACCCTACCCAAAGGTTTTTTAGAAGGTTTACCAAACGATTATAAAGACACACAGATTCAAAATAACCTCTACTTATACGAGTACAAAAATAATAGCTTCAAAGAGATACTCTAATGCAGATAAATAAGCTATTTAACTTTTATGAGAAAATACCCTTTTCTTATAAAACATCTTTTTTAATTTTTGTTATTGCGGGGGGAATGTTTACTATTATTCTTTTATCTCAGATATCCATGTATGCTTTAAAAAATGATTTCGATTTTTTATTTGAAAAAAGAACCAAACCCATTATAAAACTAGAAATAATTAAAGATACTTTTGCTATTAACATTTATGATACCTTATACGATGTACAGCACAAGAATATCACCATTGCTCAATCAAGAGACGTTATTGTATTAGGACAACAGCTTATTAATAAGAATTGGTTATCTTATAAAAAAACATCCTTAATCAAAAGTGAAGACTCCTTTTTTATAACTGAGCTGATTAAAAAACTTGCACTTAATACAAGAGCAACACATAATGAAAAACTACAACACAATATCATTAAAAATATTGATAGGAAAATTGTACTAATTAATCAAAAAATAAATACTATTTATATTTTATTTTCACAAAAAAATAAAGATGAAGCTATATTATTAATTGATAAAATTAACTTTGATATAAATTCTATTAATATTTATTTGACCAATTTAACCAATTATGATTTAAATTTAGCCATTGATGAAAAAATACAAACACAAGAAGTATTTAATATACTAAGTAATATTCTAAATATATCCATTTTTTTGGTTTTTTTATTCTGCATTTTACTCTCAATAATAATTATTAATAATTTTAGAATCTCACACTATATATTAGAAGCAGCCATAGAAGATAAAACAAAAGAGTTACTAAAACTAAATGATACCTTGGCCAATAAAGTTAAAACAGAAGTACTTAACTCAAGAAAAAAAGACATTATTATGTTTCAACAAGCAAAACTAGCTTCTTTAGGAGAAATGATTTCTAATATTGCACATCAATGGAGACAACCACTAAGTTCTATTTTAATGATTGTTCAATCCTTTCAAGTAAAAATGTCTTTAGGTAAACTCACGCAAGAGTATATGGATGAAAAAGTAAACGATGCCATACTATTGTCACAAAACATGTCAAATACCCTAGAAGACTTCCAAAACTACTTTAAACCCAATAAAGAAAAGTCTTTATTTCAAATTTCAGACTGTATTAATCACTCACTTAGTTTAGCAAAGTATATTTTAGATCAAGAAAAAATAGTAGTAAGTTTAATAATTAAAGAAGAATTATCTACTTATGGTTTTTACAATGAACTCTCACATGTACTTTTAAATATGATTTCTAACTCAAAAGATGCATTAAAAAACAAATCAAATAATAAATTAATCAAAATCGTATTAAAATGTCAAAACAATTTTATAGTAATAAAAATATACGATAATGGTGGAGGCATCAAACAAGAAGCTTTACCTCATATTTTTGATCCGTATTACACTACTAAATATAAAAGTGCAGGAACAGGAATAGGATTGTATATGTCAAAACAAATAATTGAAAAACATATGAATGGTAATATAAAGTGCAAAAATGTTTATTATAATATTAATAAAACTATTTTTGAAGACTGTGCACTTTTTATTATAGCCATTCCAATAGTAAAGGCAAAAGATGAATAGAAATTTAAACATATTAAATCAATTTAATATTTTATATATAGAAGATGATAAAAGTTTATTAAAACACACAAAAGATATTTTAGATGATTTTGCAAAAGAAGTATATGCCGTTAATACGTCCCTTGAAGCACTAGAGATAATTAATTATTATACTGTAGATATTATTATTTGTGATATTCTTTTAGAAAATGAAAATGGTATTGATTTTTTAAAAGATTTACAAGAAAACAAAAAAATATTTATACCTTCAATTTTGGCAACAGCACATACAGATACGAAGTACTTATTAGAAGCCATTAAACTAAAAATTGATCATTACATTGTAAAACCCATTAATGTAAAAGAGTTATTAAATACCTTACATGATATTTTATTACCACAAATTCAAGAAAAAGAACTCAGAAAAAACATTAATGTAATAAAAACCATTTCAGCAATTACCGATTCAAAACAAGTAGAAATCATTAAATATATGATTGCTAACTTGGATGATAAAAATCAGCTTTTTACTTCTTATTCTGAAATTATGGAAAAAATATCTGTTTCCAAACCAACCTTGATCAAATTATTTAAAGATTTATCTGCTAAAAATATTTTAAATAAAACAGCACACAAAACATATTTTTTTGATGAAGAAGCACTTAATTCTTTAGAAAGATGATATTAAGAACATGTTTTAATTTTAGTATCACTTTTTAAATAAGTACTTACCCTTTTAGAAATATTATCAATTAAGATATTTAAAAAAGCAGTAAGTACTAATAACATCATCATCTTATCTAATCTAAAATCTGCAATAGCAGAGTCAATAAAAAAACCCAAAGTAGCAATACCTAACATCCCTAAAATGGCACTTTCTCTCATTATAATCTCCCAACGGTAAAATAAAAACGATAAAAAAGAAGAATAGAGTCTTGGTAAGGTTTCATAAGCATATAAAGAAACCTTTTGTTTAGAAAAGTCCATTCTATATTCTAAGGCATTGGCTTGTTTTCCTAATAAAAAAGCAATAATGGAACCATTATGAAGCATAAGAGCAAGCGCAGCTGGTAAAAAGGAAGGACCAAATATCTGTAAGAACAAATATGCCAAAATATACTCAGGGGAGCTTCTAAAAATAATCAATACAATATGAGACAAAAACCTAACATAAATATTACTAAACTTATAAGAAATAAAAGGAAAAACAAGTAAAGTCATTGTCCCTGTTAAAACCAAAGCAACTTGTGTTAATAAAATAGTATTAAACAAACCAGGCAGTATTTCATTGCTAAAAAACCTATAAAACCATAAACTTCCTTCTTCTAAAGAAAGCGATGCTTTAATAGGATAAGGAATAATATCAATGCTTATAAACCTCCATAAATTTTCTAAAGATAAAGAACCAAAATCATCCAAATAATAAAAAGAAAAGAAGAAAAGAAAAATAAAACTGTATTTATTAAACCATAATTTAATACTAGCAATTAGCGCATAAAACATGAGAAGTAAGAGCCAAACTTCATTATAATAAGCTTGATTAAAAGAAGAAGATAAATAATAGCCCAAGGTAGTAATACCTACAAAACCTAAAATAGCAGAGGATCGCAAAGCACATTCAAAACGGTATAAAGTATAAGACAATAAATGTGAAAAAGCATCTGGAATTTTAGAATAAAAATAATAAGAAAGTTTATTCTTTCCTCGTAACTGTTTATCAAATACATCATGCTCTTCTAAAATTTCAAAATATACTTTTGCAAATATTGCAGAAAAAGGTAAAATAAGTGCTAGGAGTGCGGTTAATACGTTGAGTCCAAAAATTTGAAGAAAAATAAGAGCCCAAAATAGCTCATGAATTGCTCGTATAAAAGATAACAAAGTACGTAAAAATGTATTTTCATAAAACAAAGCCAAAATAAAACCAAAAAAAGAGGAAAAGAATAAAGCCAAAACAGCAATACAAACTGTTCTTAGAATAGCTGGAAATAAGCCAGGAAGAGTAGAGAGATCTATTTCAAATAGAGCAAGTGAGAACTTCTTAAGTTCTAACATTGGTTCTAATGAAGAAATGGAAAAATCAGAAAATACAAAAGAGATAAAAGCCAAAAAACAAAAAACAAAAGTTACTTTTAAATTCTTACTCACATGCATAATATAAGGTATTCCTATCATCATTACTTAATTCGCAGCAGGCTTTATTAATGATAATTTCTCCATCTTTTAAGCCAATTACCCTATCAAAATATTTAATAGCATAAGAAACATTATGAAGGGTACAAATAACAGTATCATAAGTACTAAGAAAATCTTCTAGTACTTTTTGTGCCAAATATTCATCCAATGAAGAAACCGGTTCATCTGCCAATAAAATTTCTTTTGCATTAAATTTTGCTCTTAATATTGCAACTCTTTGTTTCTCTCCTCCTGAAAGAGAAGAAACACTTTCAAAAATCTTATCTTCTAAATCTAACTCTTTTAAAAGTACTTTTATTTCTCTTACGTCTTTTTTAAAAGGAAAAAATAAATTTATTAAATTATAAATACTTGAATGTTCATCTAGTTTTGACATAAATATATTGTGAAAAACACTTAGTTTATTTATCAAAGATAAATCTTGCGGAATATAAGACACATTGTTTTTTTGTTGTTCAAAAAGATGTTTTATCAACGTAGATTTTCCTGAACCACTTTTACCTAAAAGCGCAAGTTTTTCTCCCTTATTAATTTTTAAATTAATATTTTTTAAAATAAGATTATTAGAATACGAAAGATTTTCACCTTCTAAAGAAAATGCCATTAATCAATAAGTCCTATTTTTTTTCCTACTTCTAAAATAGCATCAAAATCGCTATTTTGTGCTTTTATAAAGGATTTTCTTGGAAAAGCGTTAAGAATGTTTTTGTCTTTTATATTAATAAGCACAGCTGCTAATTTTTTTGTAAAACCTTTTCCATACGTTTTATCCAAATCCCCTCTTGCCGTAAATTGATAATCAGCATAAGTAGGTGTTTCCCAAATAACATCCACTTTTGATAAATCTATATTACCAAGTTCTAATTCTCTTAACCATACTTTAAAATTAACTGCACCAATTTTATAAGCTCCACTTTGAACCAATGCAATGGTTTTTGTATGAGAACCTGAATATCCAACTTTAGAAAAAAGGGAAGAAGGTGCTTTTTTGAAATGCTCTCTAAGAAAATATTCAGGCATTAAACGCCCAGAAGTAGAACCTTTGGAACCAAAAGTAAAACTTTGATTTTTAATTTTTGAACTTAATGTAGAAGATTTTGTTATTTTCAGATTTTTGTTGGCAATAAAATATGTCTTAAAATTGGGATCTTCATAACCTTGAGCTAATACAAGTGAATCAGGAACAAGTAATCTTGCACGTACTCCGGATAAGCCTCCAAACCAAGCAAGTTGAACTTGATTATTTCTAAAAGCTGCGATACTTGCGCTGTAAGATTTAACAGGAATAAATTTAACTTCTAAATCCAGTGCTTTGCTTAAATAATTGGCTAATAAGGAAAAACGAAGTTCTAATTTACTCTCATCTTGATCAGGAATAGCTGTAAAATAAAAGGTATTAGAAAATATAAGGGTAGTTGCACATACAAGTGCTATTAGTATTCTGTTCATAAAAACTCCAAATAGTTTGAAGCACGAGTCATAAAAGTAAAAGTCTTATTATGTCCAAGCTAAACCTTAGCTTATTGCTTTTAATTAAAATTAATTAATTATAATTACGTAATAATAAAGTAAAGTAAATTAAGCAGTGCTTAAATAAGTCCACTTAAATTATTTACCAGTTAATTCATCTTTAAATCGATTTCTAATATCTAAGAATTCTGGTAAATGTTTAAAAAATACATCCACTAAAATAGGATCAAAATGTCCACCTTTTTCATTTTTTAACATTTCAAATATTCTTTCATCACTCCAAGCTTTTTTATACACTCTATCTGATCCTAAAGCATCAAATACATCTGCTAAAGCAGTTATTCGTCCATATATATGTATTTGATCTGCTTTTAAGCCTTGAGGATAACCTGTACCATCGTATTTTTCTTGGTGCTCATGGGCAACAATAGCAGCAACTTTTAAAATTCGCCTGTCTGAAGTATTTAACATCTCAAAACCCAACTGTGCATGTGTTTTCATTACTTCAAATTCTTCTTCTGTTAACTTCCCTGGTTTGTTTAAAATAGCATCAGGAATTGCTACTTTCCCAATATCATGCATAGGACTTGCAAGTTTTAATATGTCTTGTTCACTTTCGCTCATACCTATGTATTTAGCAAGCAGTTTTGAATATTCTGCCACCCTTTTTACATGCATCCCCGTTTCTTTTGATCTCGATTCACCAATTGAACCCATTCTAAAAACAACTTCTTTTTGAGTTTCTTCTATTTCCGTATTTAAAATTTCGATTTTTCTATTGGCTTCTTCAATGTGCTTTTGAGGTGTAATATCTTGAGAAATTGCAGTGTAACATAAAAATTCACCTTTAATATTGTATTCTGGAGTAATAATTACGTACAACCAATAGTCTTTTCCACCCTTAGTTGTATCTTTAATTTCGCCTCTCCAGACCTCGCCTTTTGCTATGGTTTCTAGTAATTCTTCATAAAACTCATTGCTCACATTTTTGTATTTAAATATACTGTGATTTCTGTCTAATAATTCATCTTTCGTATACTCAGACATTTTACAAAATGCAGCACTTACATATAATATTTTTCCATCTACATCTGTTTTTGAAGCAATTACATGTTCATCAAAAGTCGATAATAATCCATTTACTTCATAATTTAAACTCTCTACTTCTTTTTGGTGAGTAATATTTACAAAAATATTTGTAAAGTTCAAAAACTCATTATTATTATCATATTCTGCAAAACGATTTAATTGAGCCCAAAAAACACTTCCTGTTTTTGTTATATACATTAGCTCACCTATCCAAGGTGTATTATCAAGATAAGACTTTTTTAGAGATAATAAAGTATCGTCATCTTGATCCTTGTGTCTTAAAAACTCATGTGTTCTACCTATTAATTCTTCTTCTTCATAACCAAAAGCTTTACAGAAAGCTTTACTTACATAAGTAATATTACCTTCTAAATCAACTTTTGAAGCAATTACAGATTTATCAAAAGAACCTATTAATTTTTTTAAATCGTGATTTAACATTCCAATTTCATTTCTTGTTTTTTCTAAGTCTAAAATATTCTCATACGATCTAATTGCAGTGGTTACCGTTGTTATTAGTTTTTTTGAAGTCAATTCTGTTTTTTCTTTATAATCATTAATCGCATAATTCATCACCACTTCATTTTCTGGGATATCTGCTGCTTGCCCGGTTCGTAATACAATTTGAATGAGGTGATTATCAAACTCATCGCGTATTTTTTTAACTACTTGAAGGCCCGCATCATCACTTTCCATAATTACATCTAATAAAATCAATACAATATCTTCGTTATCTCTTACTTTTTCTATCGTCTCAGCCCCAGAATACGTAGAAATAAACTCAAGCGTTTTGTTTTTATATATGTAGTTTTTTAAAACCGTTTTAGTTAGAGTATGAACATCTGCTTCATCATCAGCAATAATTATTTTCCAAGTCTCTTTTTTTTCTCCTATAGTTTCTTCTTTTTTATAAAAGTTCATCTTTGCCATTTTAAGCCTTTTTGTATTAGCTTATTTTCAATTAATTTTATTATCAATTATTAAAGCCAACAATTCAAAATAATTTAAATATTTATTTATTATTATAATACAAGTAATATTAAAATAGATTGATTTTTAAATTATAAGTATTGCTTCAAATAAATATTAAGAATATTAAAAATAATAATTATATAAGGTAAAGTATATAGACTTTATGTGCTTTTAGGCTTTAAATATATTCTAAAAATATTTTATAATCTAGCTCTAATATTATAATTAGAGCCTAAGAAAGCAGATGTTTTAGAAAACAAAAAATTTTAATTGTTTTTATATTATCAAAAGTTTTTTATAAACAAAGAGATCAAGATAAATCAGAGTTAAAGTAAAAAGACTTATTCATTTTTATAAGAATATTTTCTTTATTTTTTTATAAAGGTAAAATAATTAAAAATAATACACCTTCTTTTTCTATACTTTCACATGTTATTTTACCATTTAACCTTGAAGTTATAATATTATAAATAATATTTAATCCCAAACCACTTCCCCCTTTATCCCTATTTGTAGTAAAAAAAGGATCAAATATTTTATTTATATGTTCTTTTTTTATTCCCTTACCATTGTCTTGATAAGTAATGAAAAGATTGTCATTTTTTTTCTCCAAATCAATGATAATTTTTCCTTTTTCTCCTTCTGTAAAAGCATGTATCACTGAATTCATCACTAAGTTAGTGATAATTTGTGAAAAAGAACCGGGATAAGAGTTTATTCTTATATTGTCTTTTGAATTAACGACAATCTTAATATTTGTTTTTTTAGTAACAGAATGAAGACTTAATAAAACTTCATTCGCATATTTAGAAACATTAAATGTTCTTTTTTCTTCACTGCTTTGATCAACGGCCACTTGTTTAAAGGAGCGTACTAAAGCAGCAGCTTTTAGTAAATTTTTATGAATTAAGGAACTTAGTTCAGAAGAAGTAGATAAATATTCTTCAAAAGACTCTTGACTCATTTCTTCATTCTTATATTGTTTATTAATTTCTTTGCTTATTTCTTCAAAATGAGAAATACCCGTTAAACTAATACCAACTGGTGTATTAATTTCATGTGCCACCCCAGCAACCAATCCACCTAAACTTGCCATTTTCTCTGATTCAATTAGTTTCTCTTGAGTATTTTTTAGATTTTGAATCATTGTTTGTAGTTCTTCATTTGAATCTTCTAACTCTTCATTCGCACGTTCGTAATCAATTACTCTTTGTATGACTTCTTCTTTTAAGGATTTTTGACTTGAAATATCTCTTATTATAGAATAAATTAAACTTCGATCTTTTAACTTAATTTGTATAAGCGTATTTTCAATCCAAAAAAGTTTTTTTTGACTGGTCCAAGCCAAACGTTCATGAACAGAAAAATTTGTTTGCAAGCATTCTTGCATTTTTTCTTCAAATAAATCTTTAGATTTTCTACCATCTGGTTGTAAAAGAGGAGCCAATTGTCCAGGTTTTCCGCTTCTTAAACTTTTAATATCTTTGATATCATACATTTTTAATAAAGCATTATTACAATTAATTAACTTATTATCTTCAATAATAGTAAGTCCATCTGTTGTACCATTAAATAAAGCCTCAAAAAAATTCTTTTGTTCTTCTAACTGTATTTTAGTTCGCTCAATTTTTTTCTTGGCAGAAGCTAACTTTTGTAAAAAATACAAAATAATAAGTAAAACAAAAGCAAAAGCAACAAGAATTTGATAAATTATTGTTTTATCAACTTCCGTAGTAATATCTGTATTCACCCATTTATTTTTTATATCTAGTTTTTCTTTTCTTGAAATACTTCGTATAACTTTATTAATAATACTAAGCAACTCAGAATAGTCTTCTTGAATAAGAAAATTAAAAGCCACCTTTTCTTCGCTTATTCCTGTAATCTTAAGCTCCGGGAAAAAGTTTTGTATAAAATATATTGCAACTTCTGAACTCGAAATAAAAGCATAGGCATTTCCATTAGAAACTAAAGAAAGAGCGTCCTTGATGCTCTTAGTTTCAATAATAATAGTATTTGGATAATGTTTTTTTATATAATAATAAGCAGGAGAGTTTAAGGGAAGTGCTAATGTTTTAGCAGAAATATCTTCTATATCCTTAGAGAAAGGAGCATTTTTATTGCTTACAATCGCAAAATTAAAATGGGTCAAATCTTCACTTTTTAAAGCACTTATATTTATTGATTCAACATTTCCAAGTTTTGGAATTAAGTCGATTTTTTGAGTATTAAAGTTTTGTGATAATTCTTTATTGTTCGTGACCTTTTTAAGATGAAAAGTTAATTTTGTTTTTTCTTCAATAATTTTTAGATAATCAGCAAATAAACCCGTATAATTTTTTTCATCTGCAAAAGAAAAGGGTTGCCAGTTTATTTGAGAAAAATATATAATAGGATTATTTTCAATAAAACGTTTTTCTTTTAATGTAAATAATATTTTATTATTATCGTAATTATAATCTTTATAAATACCCTTAATAAATACAAAAGTATCTAATTTTTCAAAAGAAGAAAGCTTTGGAATTAATTCAAGTGAAGAGTATTTTTTCAACTCTTTTTCATTAAAATAGATTTTAAGATAACCTACTTTAATGGGGATTCCACGTTTTAAATAATAACTGTCTTGTTGAAAGAATTTTTTAAATATTTCTACTGAAGACGAAAGGATTATTTTATTATCTTTTTCATTATCAAATATTTCAACTTTATCAATAAAATCAAGAGAAGAAAATACATTAACAATTTTTTCCAATTCACTCTGGTTATTATTAAAAATACTTTTTGATACCAAAGAAGCAAGCAAAGAACTAATTTGAACTTTTCCATAAATATTACTTTTAACATAATCAAAAAAAACATCTTCATACTCACCATTATCTTTTATTTCTTCTAAATTATTATTAAAAACATCTCGTAATTTTGAACTTCTAAAAGCTATTTTATAGGTATTTTTTTCTGGAAAAATATAGTCAAATTTATATTCATCTAAAGAATTGTTTGAAAGTTTTTTTAAATACCATGAAAATATATTTTTGTCCAAAATAATTAGATCTACTTCTTTATTTAAAAAGTCCCTTACCATATTTTCATATTTACTTGCTTCAGAATAATTGAGGTCTCTGTTGCTTAAGTTAAATTCTTTTTCGTACCAAGGCCCTAAATATTGGTATGCTTTTGGAAAAGCAATAATACTTTTATTTTTTAAATCTTTAACCTTATTAATGTAAAAATTATCATCAACTCTTGAAACAACAACATTTTGAAATGATATAAAATCGTCTGAATAAAAGAAATTGTCTTTATTGTCTTTTACCCCCACTGAAATATCAATATCATTGTTCTGAGCAAGTACCTTGTTCATATTAAAGAGAGGAAAATTTCTAACTTTTGTTATTGTTACATTTGATTTATTTAAAATCTTTTTAATCAAATCATATTCTATTCCTTTAAGGTACTCTTTGTTTAAAACATAAGGTTCAATATCAGAAGAAAAAGCAATACTTACCTCTTTTTTAAATTTTTTTGATTCAAGCCATTTCAAAATAATTGCATTTTTTTCATAAATGGGGATAGAGTATAAAGATTTTTGAATAATATTTCTTAATAAAATATCTTCTTTTTTAAAAATATAATGTAAAGTATGTTCTTTTATATCATTTTGCGATATTGCAAGAAAATCTAATATTCCAAGTTCCTTTAATTTATATTCTACTGCCATTTGACTATCAAACAGGGCATCAACTTCATTTTTTAAAAGCCTGATAATTGAATCTTCTAAATTAGCTGTTTCAACAATTATTATGTTTTTGTATAGTTTTTCTAATTCTTTGATACTAGAATAACCCTTTACTATCGCTAGTTTTTTATTAGTTAAATCTTTAAATCCCGTTATTCTTGAGGCATTTTGTTTTATATAAATAAATTCGTTAATAGGCAAATAGGATTCTGAAAACAAAGCAAATTTTTCTCTATTCTTTGAATAGTAAGCGCTTGGAATCAAATCGAGTTCTTTGTTTTTAAAGCTTTGAATAAGACTATTCCATGGTTTTACTTCTACAGTGTATTTTAAACCCGAAACTTCAAATGCTTTAATTAAAATTTCACCTACCACACCTTTTATTTTTTTATCTTCAAAAAAAACAAAAGGTTTCCAATCTTCTATCCCTACTTTGATAGTAGAAGCATTTTTAATATAAAACAATTCTTCTTTTGTAAAAATAGAAGTACTTTTTTCTTTTTTATACCATTTATCATTAAATATCTGTATTTGTTCTCTAGAAAGGGATTGAAGCCCCTTATTTATAATCGAACTTGCAATTTTATTTTCTTTATAACTTCCTATATATAGATTTCCTTCTTTTATAAAAACTTTTTTTGAAACTTTTAACTTATACTTCTTTAAAAATTCAGTTCTAACTTCTCCAAATAAACCCGCATCAAGCTCATTTTTTGAAATAAGCTCTAAAATTTCGACTTCTGTTTTTCCTTCATAAATTTGACTTAAAGGAGCCAGTCTTTTTAAAGCATTAATTGTAATACTGTTTTTATTTACACCTACAAGTTTGTAGGTTAAATCCTTCAAAGAATTAATACTTGTTTCATTTTTTCGTACAATAAGGTCATGTGGATAAAAAAAATAAGGCAAAGAATAAGTGAAATAATTGTCTCTTTCTTTTGACCAAGAAAGAGACATTATTCCATCCGTATTTCCATTCTTAACACTTAAAAAAGCTTCACTCCAAGAATGAAAAACTTTTGGAATTAAATTAATGCCTAAATTTATATTAATTTGATTTAACATATCAATATTAAAACCAACTAATTTATTTTCTTTATTATAAAAAGATACTTTTTTCCAGTTTTCTAAAACAGCAATTGTTAAGAGTGGGTTTTCTTTTAAATACTTGCGTTCTTCTTTTGTTAAAATATTATTTTTCTTCTGTGTTATTTTCAATTTTGTTTCAGAAAAAGACAAACTAACAAAAAGAAATAAAATCATAGCTACTTTAAGAATATTACTCATCTTTTCCCTTTGTTCTTTTAAGCCCTAAAATATATTAGCATTATAATTAATTACATTATAATTATAATACAATTAATTATAAATATACTAGCCACTTTAAATATTAATTTTTATATTACAGTCTTTAAATATTTAGAAAAATCTCAAAAACCACACCTTCATTTTCTATACTTCTACAGGTAATTGATCCATTTAATGTTTTAGTAATAATATTAGAAGTAATATTTAAGCCCAAACCACTTCCCCCATTTTCCCTGTTTGTAGTAAAAAAAGGATCAAATATTTTTTCTAAGTTCTCTTTTTTTATTCCTTTTCCATTGTCTTTAAATAGTATATGTATTTGTTCTTTTTTTTCTTTAATATCAATAATAATCAAACCTTTTTCTTTTTCATCAAAACCATGAATAATTGAATTCATAATTAAATTAGTAATAACTTGAGAGAAAGGACCAGGATAAGAGTTCACTTTTAGTTTTTCATCACAATTTACTTCAATAACAATATTTGTTTTTTTTGTAAAGGGGTGAATACTGTTAAGTATTTCTTCTATATATTCGTTAAAATAAAACACTCTTTTTTCTTCGCTGCTTTGATCAACAGCAACTGTTTTAAAAGATTTAATCAAAACAGCTGCTTTTTTCAAATTTTTATATATTAAATTTGACAACTCTTCTGAAGTAGATAAAAAATCCTCAAAAGCTTCTTGTGTCATTAAGTCATTTTTATATCTTTCTTTTATTGAAGTACTCATTTCAACAAAATAACTTACAGAAGTTAAACCAATACCAATAGGTGTATTTATTTCATGTGATACGCCTGCAACCAAAGAACCCAAAGAAGCCATTTTTTCCGCGTCCACTAATTGTAATTGCATTTTTTTAATATCTTCATTGGTATTATTAAGTTCAATGTTTTTATCTTCTAATTCCTGCGTTCTTCGTTTCACTTTTGTTTCTAAAATCTTCTTTTCAGCGATATCTCTCCATACACAGTGAATTACATATTCTTTATCAATCATAATCTTTGTTAAAAGAATATCTAACCAACAATGCTCGCCCGTGGATTTAAGATGAACCCACTCAAAACTTACATGTCCATTTTTAAAACACTCTTTTACTAAAGACATAAACTTTACACTTGAATTCTCACCGTTAGGTTGCAAAGCAGGAGAATGGTATTGAAGTTCTTTTTTTAAAAAAGATTTTTTTTCTGTGTATTTTAATAAAGATAAAGCGGCCGAATTACAATCAATAATTTTCCCATGCTTATACAAAAGTAAACCTTCCGAAGTATCTCTAAATAAAGTTTCAAAATTTTCCTTTTGTTCTTTAATTGCAAAATTTGCTACTCTTAATTTTGCGATAAAATACAAACTTATTATTAATATAAGTAAAAAAACAAATAACAATTGATATATTATTCTATAATCAATAGCTGTATTTATTTGATTTTCAATCCATTTATTTCTTATATTTTTTTTTTCATCTTTACGTAAGACATCAAGGTTATTCTTTTTTTTGATTTCTTGAAGTTTTTTGTTTTTTATCCATTTTTTTTCTATATTTTTAATATCAGCATTCGTTATTTGCCTCATACCCATTAATACAAAAGAAGAAAAATCCGCTTTGTCCTTTGAAATTGCTGCATAAAGCCAATTATTCATTTTAAAATTTTTTACTTCACTTATTTTTTTATTATAAACATAAAGTTTAGTACTTACTTGTAAAAATGGGTCTAAATAATGGATATCTGCAGCTCTTTTTTTACTCTTAAACAAAGCAGAATGAATATCAACGTCTTCATTTTTAATAGCATCAAGACTTTTTTCCCAAGTATAAGGAATAAACTCAATCTTTGTTTGTGTTTTTTTTGCCCAAAGTTTCCAATAATCAATAACTATCCCAGCAGCATTGTTTTTATCATCAATAAAAGTATAAGGAGACATGTCAGAAATAATTGCAATTTTAATAATCTTCCCAGATAAAGTAGAGCTCATAAAAAAAGAAAGTAATAAAATTATATACAGCAATTTTTTCATGTCTTTTCCTTATAATTAAATAATTATAGTAAAAACTACCCCATCCTATAATTTACTTTCACATTTAATGCTAACATTTAAACCAATCATAATAATATTATAAATTATATATAAAGCAAGTCTCTAAGCACTATTTTTTAATTAGTAATAAAAAATATATCCTGTATCTTTGAAAGAGTATCTTTTAATATAAAATACCATAGAAGTTGTTATTGAAATAAGCATCAAGTTTTCTATTTTATAAATAAAAATATCTTTACATTTTTATGTACTTGAAGCTTGAAAATCTTTTTATTCCTATTCAATAAGTATAAAGTAATTTTGTTTGTAGTAGAAGAATCTAAAATAACTATTATTAGTATAATAGTTATTTTAGTAATTGAAGATAAATTATATAAGGACAAAGCATTTAAAGCTCAATTTATCCTAAATTTCCTAGGGTAAGTAAGGGCGAGTAAGGTTTTCAACTTCATCTTTTTTGATGTATACCGAGTCTTCAACTCTAGCTCCTCCATAAGCTCTAAAATGAGAAATAACATCCCAGTTAAACTCTTTTTTTCCAAGATGATTTTTCAAAAGCTGATCGATAACATAAACACCTGGCTCAACAGTAAAAACATTTCCTTCTTCGATATTTTTATTTAATCGTAAAAAAGGATGTTTTATTGACATGTTATGTGCAGTTCCATATTCATCACTTATAGTATTTCCAATATCATGCACTTGCAAACCAATATAGTGTCCAACCCCAGCAGGACAAAAAACTTTCGTAAATTCTTTCTCATAAATTTCATCTGCACTAATATTCATGAAATTAAAATCTGCAAGAATTTGAGCAGTATCTAAATGCATTTGTTCTTGAAGTACTTCATAATTCATGTTTATTTTAATTTTAGAAATAATATTTAAACAAGACTCATCAACTGCTTGTATTAAGTCAGAAAAAGACTCATGTCCTTTTTTTACATGGGTTCTTGTAATATCAGCATGATATCCTCTAAAAGAAGCACCTGCATCTAAAAGAAAAGACTTAGCATCATATTCATGCGTTTTATAATCAACATAATGTAATATTGCAGCACTTTCATCAAAAGCAACAATATTAGTATAAGGAACTTCTTCTTCTTTATAAGATAAAGCTTTTAAATACAGTAAATGCGTTTCTAATTCACTTTTCCCCTCTAAAAAAGCAGTTCGTGCAGCATTATGTGCTTTTGAAGCCAGTTTATTGGCTTTTCTCATACACTCTACTTCATAAGTACTTTTAATGGTACGGGAGAAATGAAGGGCATGAATTAAAGAATAATCATTCAAGGATTTAAAAGAAAAATCTTTAAAACGATTTATTTCTTCTCCTAAAAAAGCAGTATTTTTAAGATTTGAGGGAAGAACATTTTTCATATCAGCTAAAGAGTGATAATATGTAATATTAAAGAATTCTGTCCACTCCCCTTCTAGTTCTTTAGGCTGAGAATCCCAATAATCAACTTTTTGAAAAACAATTAGTTCTGGTTTTTCATCTCTTTTATACCTTATAAAAGAGTGAGGATTTTTTAATACGGGCAGTAAATATTTAAAATTCGTATACACCTTATAGGGATATTTATTATCATCCAAATAAATAGTTTTGGCTTCACCTGAATACAATATAATTTCATCGTATTCATTTTTCTGCATTGTTTTATTCAATACTGACAATATTTTACTTAAGTGTTCTTTATATAATTCTTTCATATTGTTGGAATCGCTCCTAATAATCGTTTTGTATAGTCCGCTTTGGGATTAGAAAACAGCTCTTCTACACTTGATAACTCAACAATATCACCAAAATACATAACCATAATCCTATCTGAAATGTGTTCAACCACAGATAAGTCATGAGAAATAAAAACGTAGGTTAAAGAAAATTCTTCTTGTAAATCAAGAAGTAAATTTAGTACTTGTGCTTGAATAGATACATCTAAAGCAGATACGGGTTCATCACATACAATAACTTCAGGTTTTAGAACTAAAGCTCTAGCTATTCCAATTCTTTGCCGCTGTCCCCCTGAAAATTGATGAGGGTATCTATCATACCAATCTTTTTCAAGCCCTACTCTTTTCATAATTTCATACACTTCTGCAACGATTTCTTTTTTACTTAGAGTTGTATTTAATTCTAAAGGTTCAGCAATGATTTTCCCAACTGTCCATCTTGGATTTAAAGAAGAATAAGGATCTTGAAAAATAATTTGTACTTTTTTTCTATACTCTTTCCACTCTGCATCATTAAATGTAGATATATCCTTACCTTTAAAAAATATTTGTCCGCTACTTGGCTGTTCTATATTTAAAAGCAGTTTAGCAGTAGTTGATTTTCCGCAACCACTCTCTCCTACAATTGAATACGTCTCACCTTTATAAACATCAAAAGAAATTTTATTTACCGCATTAATTAGCAGAGGAGAAGAAAACAGACCTTTAGAAATAGCATAGGTTTTTTCTAAATTTTTAATTTCAAATATTTTCTCTTTACTCATCTTATTTCCTTTGGAAAATCTAAATAATTAACATTTTCATCCACTGTATCCAGTCTTGATTTTCTTTTTACTTTTCCAGGTATTGGAATTGAATTTAATAGTGCTTTTGTATAAGGATGTTTTGGGTTGTCAAACAATTCTTTTACACTTGCTTGTTCTACCACATGACCTCTATACATTACAATTACTTCATCTGCCATTTGTGCAACAACAGCTAAATCATGAGTAATGAATAAAATGGATGTTCCTTTTTTTCTTTTTAAATCATTCATTAACTCCAAAACTTGTGCTTGAATAGTTACATCTAACGCAGTTGTTGGTTCATCTGCTATTAAAAGTTTGGGTTCACAAGCCATTGACATTGCAATCATAACTCGCTGTCTTTGACCCCCACTTAGTTTAAAAGGATATTCATTGTATTTATCTTCTGGCATTGGAATTCCAACAAGATTAAAAAGTTCAATTACTTTTTCTTTTCTCTGTACTTTATTTAAGTCTTTTTTATGTAAACGCAATACTTCATCGATTTGATAACCTACAGTATAAGAAGGATTCAAAGAAGTCATAGGCTCTTGAAAAATCATTGCTATTTCTTTTCCCCTGATAGCTCTCATTTCATCATCACTTTTTTTAAGTAAATCACTGCCTTTAAATAGAATTTCACCAGCAGTTACTCGTCCTGGTTCGTCAACTAAACCCATAATAGATAAAGAAGTCATAGATTTACCGCTTCCACTCTCCCCTACGATACAAAGTGTTTTACCTTCTTCTAAATCAAAAGAAATACTATCAACTGCTGTATTTACTCCTTTTTCAGAAAAAAACTGTGTTTTTAAATTTTTTACACTTAATAACATTATCTGTCCTTCATTTTTGGATCTAAAACATCCATTAAACCATCACCAACCAAATTAAAGCCCATAACAGTTAAGAATATTGCAAGTCCAGGATAAACAATCATCCATGAAGCAGTTGTAATAAACTGTAAAGAATCAGCCAACATTGCCCCCCATTCTGGCGTTGGAGGTTGTGCACCAAGACCTAAGAACGAAAGACCTGCTGCTTCTAATACAGCTGAAGCAAAACCCATAGAAGCTTGTACAATAATAGGTGTAGTACAGTTTGGTAAAACAACTTTTGTTATTAATCTAAAAGAACTTGAACCATTAATGCGACTAGCAATTACATATTCTTTTTCTTTTTCAGCAAGTACTGAAGCTCTTACAATTCTAGCAAACGTAGGAATTCCTACAATACCAATTGCAATCATAGCATTCATTAAATCAGGACCTAAAATAGATACAATAACAATGGCTAATAAAATAGCAGGAATAGATAACATAATATCTACTACTCTCATAATAAGAATATCAATCAAACCACCAAAATATCCAGCAGTAGCTCCCATTAATAAACCAAATACTAAAGAAATACTAACAGAAACCACACCAATGGTTAAAGATATTCGAGCTCCATATACTACTCTTGAAAATAAATCTCTTCCAAAATCATCTGTTCCTAAAATATGTGCAGCACTTCCTAGTTCAGTCCACATAGGAGGAATTAATCTGTTGTCAAGATTTTGAATTAAAGGATCATAAGGTGCTATAAAAGGTGCAAATAATGCACACGATATTAATACAACAACAATATATAAACCAACAAGAGCTGATTTATTTTTTCTAAATTGTTTATAAAATTCTAATATTTTATTTTCTTCATTCATTATGACAGCCTTATTCTTGGGTTAACAACGGCATAAAGCACATCAACAATTAAATTAACAATGACAAACATAGAAGCAATTATCAAAGTAGTCGATTGAATAATAGGAAAATCTCTTTGATTAACTGCATTAATTAACCATTTTCCAATTCCAGGCCAAGAAAACGTTGTTTCCGTTAAAATTGCTCCTGCGAAAAGTGTTCCAACCATTAAACCAATTACAGTAAGAACTGGTAACAGTGCATTTTTTAAAGCATGAACCATAATAACTTGCATTCTTGAACAGCCTTTTGCACGTGCTGTTCTAATATAATCTTCTTTCATAACTTCAATCATAGAAGCTCTTGTCATTCTAGCAACAATTGCCATAGGAATGGTTCCTAAAGCAATGGAAGGCAAAATCAGATGTTTAAAAGCATCCCAAAAAGCATCATAATCTTTAATCAGTAAAGAATCAACTAAATATAATCCCGTAGGTCCTTCAATATCAAATTCATAACCCAAACGCCCAGAAACAGGTAACCATCCTAATTCAACTGAGAAAAAGTATATTAGCATCAAACCCAACCAAAAAACAGGCATAGAAACACCAGCAAGTGCCGTTGACATAGCTGCATAATCAAAAATTGAGTATCTCTTAACTGCTGAAATAATTCCTGCAAATAGTCCTACAATTACAGCAAAAAACATAGAAAAAACTGCTAATTCAACTGTTGCAGGGAAACGCTCCATAAATTCATCAATTACAGGCTCCCCAGAACCCAAAGTAGTTCCAAAATCTCCTTGCAGGGCATTCGTAACAAACATAAAATATTGTTCATAAAGGGGTTTATCTAATCCCAATTGCTCACGTAACTCTGCAACACTTTGTGCACTTGCATGCTCACCTAACATTACTAATGCAGGATCCCCTGGTGCCATGTGTACCATTGAAAACACCAATAATGATACCCCTAATAAAGTAGGTATTGCCCACAATAATCTTTTTATAATATAACTTAACAAAAATACTCCTCTTTTTACGCCACTAAAACTACAATCTTTTAAATTGTACTTTTAACAGCGTTTTTTATGAAAATTAAACAAAAAAATAGGCAGAAGTATACTTCTGCCTAAATTTATTCTTTTATTTTGATAACCAAACTTCTTTAAATCTTCTTTTTCCAAGAGGATCTAATTTAAAACCATGTACATTTTTCAACATAGGTTCAACTACGATTGAATGTGCAAGAGGTTTCCAAGGTGCTTCTTCTTCAAAAATCACTTGTGCTTGTTCATATAATTTAGTTCTTTCTGCAATATTAGTAATCTCTTTTGCTTGATCAATTAACGCTGTAAATTCATCATTTTTCCAGAATGCTCTGTTTTGCGCAGGTTTAACCATTGCAGCATGTTTAGATAATAATACGTTTAAGAAGTTATCCGGATCACCATTATCACCAGTCCAACCTAATAGTACCATGTCATGTTCACCATTTGCAGATTTTTTAAGGTAAGTACCCCAGTCATAAGAAACAATTTTAACTTTGATTCCTACTTTTGCTAAATCTGCTTGCATAGCTTCAGCAACTTTTCTTCCATTTGGATTATAAGGTCTTGGAACTGGCATAGCCCAGATATTAGTTTCAAAACCATTAGGGAATCCAGCTTCAGCTAATAATTTTTTAGCTTTTTCAATGCTGTACTCATAACCTTTTAGGTTTTTATTGTAAGACCACATTGTTGGAGGAAGTGGATTAGTTGCAACTTTTCCTAAACCTTCGTAAACAGACTTAACAATACCTTCCATATTAATAGCATGAGAGATAGCTTGTCTAACTAATTTATTATCAAAAGGTTTTCTTTCAGTATTAAATGCTAAATAACCAACATTTAAACCTTCTTGTCTAATGATTTTAATATTTTCATGTGCTTCTAAACCAGCTACTTCAGCAGGATTTGGAAAATCCATCATGTGAATAGAACCAGCTTTTAATTCAGCAGCTCTTACAGCATTATTAGTAATTACTTTGAAAATTAATTTATTTAAATAAGGTCTACCATTCCAGTAGTTTTTATTAGCAGTATAAATGATTTTGTCATCTTTTACCCATTTAACAAATACAAATGGTCCAGTTCCAACAGGTTTTTTACCTAAATCTCCTGTTTTTTTCTTTTTTAATAACATGTTTGCATAATCATTAGATAAAATTGAAGCAAATTCCATACCTAAGTTGGCAATAAATGGAGCTTCTTTTTTCTTTAATGTAAATTTAACAGTATATTTATCAACAGCAATAATATCTTTTACAATATTACTCATATCCATTGCAGACCAATATTTAAATGCTCCACCAATTTTATTAAAAGGGTGAGATTTATCAAATTGTCTTTTTAATGAAAATACAACATCAGCAGAAGTAAATTCTGATTTTTCTTTAAAGAATTTTGTTTTAGCAAAATAAACACCTTTTCTTAAATGGAATACATATTCTAATCCATCGTCTGAAATATCCCAAGATGTAGCCAAACCTGGTTCAATTTCTGTACTTCCATATTTAAACTGTACTAATGTATCATATACAGCAGTTGCCGCATAAAAACTTTCACCATCAGTTACATGTGAAGGATCCATAGAAGTAGTATCACCACCTCGTCCAAATACTAAAGTTCCACCAACTTGTGGGGTTGCAGAGAATGCAATAGATGATAAAAACACAAATAAAGCAAGAATAATTTTTTTCACGTCGTCTCCTTTAATTTTTAACTAAATCAAGTTTAACAAATGCAAGTGAGCTAAAAGTGAGTTATTTAAGTAAAAAATACAAATAATAAAATTCATCCAAAATACATGTATTTTTAAAAAATAGAAATTACAAAAATAAAATGGTACAATCTTTTCATGTTTAAAGAAAAAAATCTTCCAACACTTATCATTTATACACCAATAATAGCGGTGATTTTTGTAACCATTTTTACCATTTATTTGTTTGTACAAAACCAAAATGAATACTTTTTAGAAGAAAGTATACGCATAGAAAAAGAATTTAATACCAAACAAAAAGTACTTATAAAAAATCAACTCAATACTATTATTTCGTATATAACTACTCAAGAACAACTTTATACTAATGCCGCCATTGAAAAAGTAATTAAACGCACAGTGTTATTAAGTACTCAATTAAATCAACTCTATAATGATTTAAACGCGGAAGTAAATAGCAGCATACAAGAAGATATTTTAAGTAATTTAATCAATTCAAAAATTTCAAATGACAATTACTTTTTTGCTTTTGATATTTCAAAAAACAAACTCATTCAAGCAAAAAATAAAGATATTAAAAGAGAATTTAAAATTGATGATAAATATTTTGAAAACTATTTATTTTTTGAAGAAGGAAAATTAATACAATTTGAATACTCAAATAAAATTGTATTTATACGCTATTTACCAAAACTTAACTGGATTATAGGAAATATTGAAAATATTCAAAAAGACATTGATTTTATTAAAAAAGTATCTTTATCTTTTATTTCAAGCATTCGTTTTGAAAAAAATGGCCATTTTGTTGTATATGATAATAAGCATGTACTATTAGCAGACGCTTTTAGAAAAGATAAAATCGGTCAAAACCAAAAAGACCTTTCTTATAATAAAGAATTTCCTGTGCAAAATATTGTACATGCGGCCCTTGATTCTGATCTTGGCTCTTATGTAAAGTCTTCTTGGCCTAAAGAAAAAGAATCAAATTTTTCTAATAAAATCTCTTATGTGCAGGCTTTTGAAAAGTGGAATTGGATATTAGAGGCGGGTTTATATGTAGATGATATCCAAGAATCCATCTTAATTAATAAAAATAAACTTGAAAAAAGAATAAAAAAATACATACAATATGTAGTTATTGTATCGCTTTTAATTACATTTATGATTGCTTTATTGTCTGTACTAATGTCAAGAAAAATTGCACAAACTTTTCAAGATTATCAAAAAAATGTTCAAAGAAAAGAAGAAAAACTCAAAATGTTAAATGCCAATTTACACAGAAAAGTAAAAATTGGAATAAAAGAAGCACAAGAAAAAGATAGGGCTATGTTACATCAATCAAGACTTGCAAGGCTTGGAACTATGATATCAATGATTGCCCATCAATGGAGACAGCCTTTAAGTGAAGTATCTGCAATTTTAATGGAGATAGAAACAGCAACAAAGTTTAAAAAGCTCGACGAAAAACTAGTTCTTGAAGGCATTAAAGAATCGGATCAATTAATAAACTATATGTCAAATACTATTGATGATTTTAAAAACTTTTTTAAACCAAGTAAAGAAAAAGAAGACTTTCTTCTTGATAAGGCCTGCTCTAATGCCCTAAGTATTGTACAAGCTTCATTAAATGATTATGGAATAGCTATTGATATATCTTTTGATAAAAAAATTATTGTAAATGGTTATGCACGGGAGTTTTCACAAGTTATCCTAAATCTTTTACTTAACAGCAGAGATGTTTTTGAAGATAAAAAAGTAAATGACCCAAGAATAAGTCTAAGTACTAAACAAACAGATGATTATGTTTATATTACTGTAGAAGATAATGCAGGCGGTATTACTGAAGAAAATATAAATATTATCTTTGAGCCTTATTTTACTACAAAAAGTTCTTCAAAGGGTACTGGTTTAGGATTATATATGTCAAAAATGATTATAGAAAAAAATATGAATGGACAACTAAGCGCTAGAAACGAAAATAATGGCGCAGTATTTGAAATAATTTTAAGGACAAAAAAATGAATGAAACCTTATTTACACAGTTAAAAGATTATACTGTTTTATGTGTTGAAGATGAAGATGGGATTAGAAAAAGGTTGGTTAATACCTTGAAGTATTATTTCAAAGAAATTTATGATTGTAATTCGGGGAAAGAAGGTTATGACTTGTATTTAGAATACAAACCCAATATCATTATTACAGATATTCAAATGCAAAATGGCAATGGCATTGATTTGATTAAAAAAATACGTAAAAATGATTTTTCTACCAAAATAATTTTATTGACTGCTTTTTCTAATGAAGAGTATTTAATGGATTTAATCAATTTAAAAGTCAATCATTTTATTTTAAAACCACTTAATTCAGAAAAACTTCTAGAAGGACTATTGGCTTCTTTTGAAGATAAATTGCAACAGTTAATAAAACTAAGCGATGATATATATTTAGATTCTGCAAAAAGAGAGTTATTATACAAAAATCAAAACATATTATTAAGAAAAAGAGAAAAAGAGTTTTTGGAACTTTTATATGAATACAAAGATTGTTGCATTCTTACTTATTCAAAAATAGAAGAACGTATTTGGGAAAACAAATGTATGAGTTCCTCTGCTTTAAAAACCTTCATAAAAGAACTAAGAAAAAAACTTCCTCATGATATTATTGTGAATATTCCTCAAGAAGGGTATAAATTACTTTAATTTAAAAAATTTTTTACCTAGCTTTGATATAATTGTTTACAAATTAATTAAAAAGTAAAATAATGGATAATCAATATAAATTGACAAAATTCGTTAGAGCAGCTGGTTGTGCGGCTAAAATGGGTCCGGAGGATCTAAAACAAACGATAAGCGCACTTATTCCAGATAATAAAAATGTTCTAGTTGGCTTTGAAAACAGTGAAGATGCAGCTGTTTTTAAAATAAATGAGGAAGAAGCCCTTGTACAAACCTTAGATTTTATAACTCCTGTTGTAGATGATCCTTATATTTATGGAAAAATTGCAGCTGCAAATTCACTTTCTGATGTTTTTGCTATGGGAGGACGAGTTCTTACTGCTATGAATATAGTTGGTTTTGATGCAGCTAATTTCCCCAAAGTAGTTTTAGATGAAATGCTTCGTGGTGGAAATGATAAAATCAAAGAGTGTGGTGGAGTCTTAATGGGAGGGCATACTATTGAAAGCCCTGAAATGTATTATGGTTTAAGTGTAACAGGAATGATTCATCCCTCTCGCATCTTAAAAAACAATGCAGGAAAAATAGGACATGTCTTAGTCCTTACGAAACCCATTGGTTTAGGTATTTTAACCACTGCTATTAAAAGAGATTTACTTGAAATAAGTACTATTAATCATACAGTTGAGATAATGGAGAGTTTAAATTATTTTAGCTCACAATTATTAGAAAAGTATGAAGTAAGTGCTTGTACAGATATTACAGGTTTTGGATTATTAGGACATGCGCTGGAATCAACTGCTAGTACTCACTCTTATAGTATAGATTCATCATTAGTGCCTATTATTAAAGAATCGATACAACTTTGTAAGGACAATGTTGTTCCAGGGGGAAGTAGAAAAAATTTCAAATACCTGCAAAATAAAATCGAATATAAAAACACTATAGATGATACTATAAAAACTATTCTTTGTGATGCACAAACTTCTGGCGGTTTATTAATAGCTATGAAAGAAGAAGATGCAAAAGAATACATAAAGAAGATTCAAGATTATTCTTTTGGTTATGCCACTATTATAGGACAAGTCATAAAAAAAGAAGAAAAAGAACTGATAATCTATTAATATTTCATTAACAAATCAATCTTTTTTAAGATTGATTTGATACAATTCTACTACTAAAAAGCAAACACAAATAAGCACAAAAGATATAAATTGGATTATAACTACGATACAAGCACTCTTCTTACTATAAAAGAAAATATTATTACTGAAGAAGACAGATATTTGGTGGGAACCTTATACCTAGCGCCTCAAAAAAACCTTAACAATGCCAAATATTATGGTGTGGCATACGATGAAAGCGCTATTAATTTAAGCAAAGTAAACCTTTGTAAAAAAGCGACCAATGGCTGTGCAACCTCATGTATTTATCATCAAGGAATTTTTAAAACCTCTGATTTTGAAAAAAATAAAATCAAACAAGCCCGTTTTAAAAGAACTTTTAAATTTCTTCTACAAAGAGAAGCTTTTTTTGCTCAATTATGCAAAGAAATAGCAGCTATGATTAGAAGAGCAAAAAGAAAAGGTTTGCATCCTTCAATTCAATTAAATGGAACATCAGATATTTTATGGGAAAAAGAAGCTTTTTCTTATAAAGAAGAAGAATATAAAAATATGATGGAACTCTTTCCTGAAGTAACATTCTTTGATTATACAAAATATGACATCAAAAAAAGTAGAAAAAAACTGCCTTCTAACTACCACTTGACTTACTCAAGAGCAGGAAAACAAAAAGGCATATTGGTTGATAATTGGGAGTATTTAAATGGTCTTTTAAAAGACAATATAGATGTAGCTATTATTTTTTCAAAAAAAATGAAAAGTAAAATTCTTGAAGAATCCTTTCATAATGGAATTAAAGTTATAGATGGAGATATTTACAACTACAGAGCCTATGATTTATATCAAAGAGAAAATACAGGACTTATAGTAGCCATTGAAGCAGCACGTAAAACAGAACTTACAAGAAGTGGTTTTATTATTCAAGAAGAATCCTGTATGCAAGAGTTCTTAAACTAGACCACTTCATTTATACGTACTATTTATTCAAATCGTAAGGGTGCCATATACACTTGCGATTTATCATTTCTTTTGCGATATTCACTTTTTTTAACACTTTTTACTACTTTATTTACCATCCACACAATAAATAAAACCAAGTAATAAGCGATTACTAAATACTTAATAGTATCCGTTGACATTATAAACTCCTTCTTTTTAAATACGTTGATAAACTCTGAACCGTACAACTTTCCATAACAGGCTTTAAATGTTTGTTGATGATTTGACTTAAGGATACGCCTAAGTCTTTTAATTCAACAATACGTTCTTTATGCACGTCATATTTAGATTTTTGGTTCACACCTTTTGGTTTGCCTAGAGCTAAACCTTTTTCTTTTCTAATACTTAATGCTTCTTTTACTCTGTTTGAAAGCACTTCTTTTTCTAATCTTGAAATGATTCCAAGTAAATTTATTATGGTTTGATTCCTTAAGTCTTTTGTATTATTGGGATTAATAAACAAATCTTCTTTTATAAAATGCAAAATGATTTTCTTATTTAGAAGTTTAGAAATTAGCTGCAGTACTTCTTGAGTACTTCTTCCTAATTTACTCATTTCGTAAATAACAAGTAGATCCTTTTCTTTAAAAGAAGTGAAAAAATCGTGAACTTCCGTATCCATTTTTTCTTTTTTAGAAAGCAAATCAATAGATATATATTCATCAATACATAAGTCTTTTTTTAAGGCATAGTTTATTATTGCTTTTTTTTGTATCAAGCTATCACTTTTATTTTTAGATACTCCAATATAAGCTATATTCATTCGCCTCTTTCATAAATTACAAGTCTTATTATATTTTTTTGCTTAATACTATATCATTTAAGATAGTATTAGTCAAGGAATAAAGTATATTATTATTAAAGTCTTAATTATACATAAGACTTTAATAATTTAGAAGTATATGATTTTGTATTGATTATAGAATAATGTATTTATTCATATAAATAATGAATAGAGTGATATTAAGGCAGTAAAAACCTTGTTTTTGATACAATTGCGCAGAAATAAAAGTAATATTTTGTTCTTTAATATGAAAAAATAAACAGTTTTTTTAGGGGATTTATAAGAGTTATTGTAGTCTTTAGATGGCGAGAAGGCGAAGGAATCGAACCTCCCTCGGCGTTTACACAAAAACCGACAATCAGGGTTGAAACCTGTGGTGTCCGCCAGGATCACATGCCCCCCAACTAAAGAACTTGCATATTACTATAAAATATATAAAATTTAACTAAAAGGGATACAATGGTTTTATTAAAATCCATACCGAAGATTGATAAGTTTATCAATGACAAAGACTTTAAACCTTATTCAACAAAACTTCTTACTAAAATTGTAAAAGAAAAAATTGATACTTTACGTCAGAACATTTTGAATGAAACAATAAATGAAGTAAATCTTGAAGCTTTAAAGCAAGAAATTATAAAAGAATATGAAAGTATTATCAAACCTTCTTTACGCCCATTAATAAACGCAACGGGTGTTATTATTCATACTAATTTAGGACGTTCATTAATCAATGAAAAAACTTTTGAAAATATCAAAAAAGTTCTTACTTCATATAACAATCTTGAATACGATGTGGAAAAAGGAAAACGAGGCGAGAGATATACTCATATTTCTAAAGTAATTTGTAGCCTTTTAGATTGTGAAGATGTTTTAATCGTAAATAACAATGCTTCTGCTGTATTTTTGATTTTAAATACTTTTGCAAAAAACAAAGAAGTAATAGTCTCACGTGGTGAGTTAGTTGAAATTGGAGGTTCTTTTAGGGTTCCAGAAGTAATGGCTCAAAGTGGTGCAATACTTAAAGAAGTTGGGGCTACTAATAAAACCCATCTTTATGATTATGAAGACAATATCAATGAAAATACAGCAATGCTAATGAAAGTACATAAATCCAACTACAGCATTGAAGGTTTTACGAGCGAAGTTTCATGTCTGGAATTGGTAACACTAGCAAAAGAGAAAAAGCTAATTGATTATTATGACATGGGAAGTGGTCATTTAGTTGATTTGCCTTATAATTTGGATCAAGATGAACCTTCTGTTTTAAAACTTTTAGAGAATAAACCTTCCTTACTTTCTTTTTCTGGCGATAAACTTTTGGGTTCTGTACAAGCTGGAATTATTGTAGGGAAAAAAGAACTTATATCAAAATTAAAAAAGAATCATCTTTTACGAATGTTAAGAGTGGATAAAATAACTTTGGCTATTTTAGAAGAAAATGTAAAATCAATTTTATTGGATAAAAAAGAAGACATTCCTACGCTGGAAATGTTGTTTACTTCTACAGAAGTACTTGAAGCACGAGCTTTAAGGGTTCAAGAAGCGATTAAAGATATATGCCAAACAAGTATTTTCAAAACACACACTGTAATAGGCGGTGGAACCACTCCTAATAAAAAAATACCTACTATTGTATTGTCTTTGGCATTTAAAAACTACAAAGAAAATAAAATAGAAAAACTATTACGCTCAAAGGGAGTTATTGGAAGAATGGAAAAAGAACAATATCTTTTAGACTTTAGAGCCATCAAAGAAAATGAATTAGAAACATTGATTTCTATTATAAAAGAGATTATTAATGAGTAATTATATTATTGGAACCTGTGGTCATATTGATCATGGTAAAACAGCTTTAATAAAAGCGTTAAACGGTTACGAAGGTGATACAACAAAAGAAGAAAAAGACAGAGGAATTACTATTGATTTGTCTTTTTCTCATATTTCACAAAATGAAAAGAATGTGGCTTTTATTGATGTACCTGGACATGAAAAACTGATCAAAAATATGATTGCAGGAGCTTTTTCTTTTGATTGTGTGATGGTTGTTGTAAGTGCTGCTGAGGGAATAAAACCTCAAACCATTGAGCATTTAGAAATTCTTAAATTAATTGGTATTAAAAAAGCTTTAGTTGTAATTACTAAAAAAGATTTAGTTGATGAAGAAACGCTTAAAATAAAAGAAAAAGAAATTGTTTCTTTTGTACAAGAATATGAATTTGATATTGAAAAATCTTTTTGTGTCTCAATTTATGATGAAGCTTCAATAGCACATTTAAAAGAAGAACTATTTACACTAAATGCTAGCACTAAAGAAAAAGAAAACTTTTTTAGATATTACGTTGATAGAGTATTTTCAAGCAAGGGTGCTGGAACTATTGTAACGGGAACTGTTTTAGGAAATGAAATATCTGTAAATGAAAAAATATATCTTTGTGATATTAAAAAAGAAGTTAAAATTAAAAACCTGCAAGTTCATTCACATGATGTTGAAACGGCTTTTATTTCAAACAGATGTGCAATAAATCTCTCTGGTGTTGATACCAATAAAATTCAAAGAGGTAGCGTTTTATCTAAAAAAGGTTTTTTAAGAGGATTTTTTTCAATTGATGTGAGTTTCAAAGCCTTAAAAGGCTTGAGTTTAACCCATAATAGAATTTATACTATTTATTTGGGTGCTAAAAAGTTTGAAGCAAAAGTGCTCCTTTTTTCATCTACTGATTCACTGGAAGTTGGGTATGCAACGATTAAAGCAAGCTCTGAGATTTTCTCAATCTATGGGGAAAAACTTATTTTAAGAGAAGGCAATCGTACAATTGCAGGAGCAAACATTTTAAATCCTGTAGTTGATCCCATGAAAAAACAGCAAAAACTTAAAATGTTAGAAGCTTTGAATAAACAAGATATCAAAGAAGCGTATCAAATATTATTAACTGCTCATAAAAAAGGCCTTGGGTTAGTCTCTTCTGCCCAAAGATTTGCTCTTTCACATGAAGAAGCATTAAAGATTGCAAACTCTTTAGATGCATCTTTTGTGGATGAAAAGGATTTAATTATTTATCCTGCAGAAACGAAAGCCTATATCAAAGAAATTGTAAGTAATATTTATACTAAAAATCAATATGCCCTACTTTCTATTGCATCTATTAAACTAAGACTTAAGTGGGCAAGTGAAAGTTTTATTCTGCTTGCTATTAATGAATTAATTGAAGAAAAACTGCTTAAAAAAGATGGTAATTTATATATCAATGCCAATATCAAAGAGAGTTTTCAAGACAGCTTAGAAAATATTGTATTAGAGCGTTTGGAAAAAGAAGGTTTTACCCCAACTGCTCCTTATAATATCTATGATGAATTAGATTTGGATAGAAAACTTGGAGATGATATTTTAAAAGCTTTGTGTGCTAAAAAACATGTTATTAGAATGGCTCACAATCTTTTTATTCATGCTCAATCTCTAAATAAAATTGTAAAAAGCATGAATGAGATTATAAAAGAAGAAGGTTATATTGAAATTAAAAACTTCAAAGAAAAATATCCTATGTCAAGAAAATATCTGGTTGCTTATTTGGATTATTTAGACAATTTCTCACAAATTAAAAAAGTAGATAATAAAAGGTGTTTTGCTTAAAACTAAAGCCAAATAATCTTGGCTTTAGCTCTCTTAGCTACAATTGCAAATGACCTTAACCAACGAACAAGAAACTATAATTAATTCCAAAGAATTGTCTTTTAAAATAAATGCAGTTGCAGGAAGTGGAAAAACCACAACACTTTTAGAATATGCACAAAAGAACACTCATTTAAAGATTTTGTATCTGGCGTATAACAAGTCTTTACAAACTTCACTAATGAATAAACTAAGTTCTTATGATCTAAGTCACATGCATGTTAGCACCATCCATTCACTTGCTTATAAAAGAATCCAAGCCCATAACTATGTTTTATGTTCTGATTTAAAAATGCAAGTCTTAGAATACAATTTATGTGAATTTGAACGAAAAGTGAATCAAAGAAACTCGTATTACCCAATTCCTGAATACCTAGCCCTAATAAAAGACTTGGTTAATTTTTATTGTAACAGTTCAATTATTGCTTTAAATGAAGCCCTTTTAAAAGCCTACAAACAACAAAGTGATTTGGGGGCTAAGATAATTGAGCTTATTTCAAAAGATGAGTCTAGAGTTCTAGCTCACCTTAAATACATTTTATCTGCTATGAAGAATAAAAAAATAGAAGCTACCCATGATTTTTATTTAAAAATGTTTTATTTAAATAAAACGGCCTGTTCTAATTTGGGTTATGATTTAATACTTGTAGATGAAGCACAAGATATTTCTGATGTAATGATACGAATAGTTGAGAATCAAAATGTAAGACGGGTTTATATTGGAGATTCATTTCAACAAATATATTCTTTTAGATATGCTACGAATGCACTGGCCAAAATTGATTTACCTGCTTTTACTTTAAGTAAAAGTTTTAGATTTGGAGATGAATATGCAAAAAGCTTATCAAAAAGTTTAAACAGTTTGTATAAAAAATGTGGCTCATCTTCTTTATATTTAGAAGGTACACAAAATGAAACCAAAATGGGTGAAAAACACTTAGATTTAAATAAACCAATTTGTGTAATAGCACGAACTACTTTTGGTTTAATACAAAAAATAGTGCATTATATTCATGACAATAAAAAGATTTATTTTGAAGGGGGATATGGAGGATATTCTTTTATGAACCCTATGGTTTATTCTATTTTTTATTTAAAACAAAAAAAGAATGACAAAATTACACTTCCCGAAATTAAAGAGTTTGAAACCATAGCTGAGCTTGAAGAATTTGCAAAAGATACCAAAAACCAAGATTATTTGAACATCATAAAATTCATTAATACCTATGGGGATAATATTTTTGAAATCAACAAAAAAATCAAGAACAGACTGGTACTTGATAAAAATAAAGCTGATATTATTTTTACGACTACGCATAAATCTAAGGGTTTAGAATACGAGCAAATAATCTTAGCAGATGATTTTATAAGTAAAAAAGAAATCACGAATGAAAAAAGCAAAATGAGTGATATGCAAAAAGCAGAAGAACTTAATATTTATTATGTTGCAGCTACAAGAGCAAAAAAAGTAGCCGTTTTGGCTTCTTTAGAATTAACGTATGTGTATAAAGAAGATGATAATTTTGATTTCAAAGCTAAAAAAACACCTAAAAAAACGTCTTCTTCAAAAATGAAAAAAATGCAAGAACAATGGTTATCAAAAAATAAAACAAAAAAATCAGACGCTTTTTAAATAAAATACTCCACAATTTATTTAACTATTATTAACTACAAATAATAGTTTAATCTCTCTGTCTTTAAAATTCAATCCAGCTATTTATAAACCTTATCTTTCCTAATTTACTTCATTTACAATTTAGTTTTATTCTGATAGAATAATATTCGAATTAAATTCATTTTAAGGTTCTGGAATGACAAAACAAGAAAAACGAGAAATAAGAGATAAATTAATCTTAGAAAATGCACGTATGATTGTAAAAAGAGATGGAATTATTGAATTTAAAATGTCTGAAATTGCAAAAGCATCTAAAATTTCAATTGGTACTTTATACATTCATTTCATCAGTAAAGAAGATGTTTTACTGGCACTTGCTTGCCAAAATATTGTTGAAGTAAAAGCTTTTTTTCAAGAGATATCAAAACTTGATTGTTCTAATAAAGAAAAACTTCTTGCTTTTACGTTTACTTCTCATATTAGACGAGCAAAAGAAAGTTATATCTCCGAATTAGAACAGTTAGTTACCAATACAAGTATTAGAAATAGAGCCTCAAAATACAAAATACAAGAACATGATTCTCTCATTCAAGAAGCAGTGTTACTTGTCAAAAGCATTCTCTTAGAAGCCATAAAAGAAAACAGTCCAAAAGCTGAAAATACAGAAGGCATATGCGATAATTTATTATTTGGTTTATGGTCTTTGAGTTTAGGTTCTTTGAGTATATTGGAATTAAATATTTTTAAAAAGCACGACTTAGATATTAACAACCCTTTAATAGTAAATGCAAGTTGTTTAATTAATTCTTATTTAAAAGATAAACCACTAGATCACAAAAATATTAATCATATTATAGAAGAAACAAAAAACCTGATAAAAAAAGGAATTCAATGCTAAAAAATATTAAATACCTAAGTTTAGCTCTCGTATTTACTTCTTGTGCCGTAGGACCTAACTATAATCCACCTGAATTAAAAAGTTTTCATATCTTGCAAGAGAATAATCTTTTACATAAGAATAAACAAGAACATTCTTGGTGGAAGAACTTTAACGATCCTATTTTAAATCAACTGATTTTAAAAGCACAAGAAAATAACTTAGACATAAACACAGCTTATTTAAATATCAAAAAATCAAGACTTACTTATAATATAGTAAAAGAAGATTTTGAACCCAATGCTGCATTCGTTATCAATCCACAAAGAGGGAAAAAAAGTGAGAATGTACCTTCTTTTGCTCCAGGTCTAACAGGGAATAACTTAAATTTGGGACTTAGTGTTTCTTGGGAAGTAGATTTATTTGGAAGAATTGATAGATTAGTTGAAGCAAACTATGCAAAATATGAAGCAGATAAATTTTTATATCAAGATATTTTGTTAAGTTTAAAAGCGCAAGTAGCTTCTACTTATATTGAAATACGAAGTTTAGAAGACAGAATTCTAATCACTAAAAAAAATATAAATATTCAAGAGAGATTTTTTAACTTAACAAAAAAACTTAAGAATGCTGGCAGTGCTTCAAAATTAGATGTAATAAGAGCCAATAGTAATTTATTAAGCACTCAAGCTTATCTTCCCAGTCTTCATGCTAATAAAACAGCTTTAATTCAAAAACTGGCTGTTTTATTAAATACTAGGGATGTAAAGGTGCAAAATAGTTTAAAAAGCACACAATCTTTTATTCCAGTAAGCTATAAAAAGAATATTACTTTTAGCGCAAACCTATTAAGAAACAGACCCGATGTACGTTTAAAAGAAAGAGAATTAGCAGCACAAACAGCTCTTATAGGTGTAGCAACTACTGCGTTATATCCATCTCTTACCTTAAGCGGTTTTTTGGGATACAATTCAATATCAAGCTCAAATCTCTTAAGCCCTGAAAGTCTCTTATGGAATGTAGGTGGCTCCTTTTTCTACTCAATTTTTAACAGAAGTAAAATAAAAGCCAGTATTAGCATAGAAGAAACAAAAGCAGAGATGGCTTTAAATAACTATAAAAAAACAGTATTAAATGCAATAGCTGAAGTCAATACAAATCTGGATTTTTATAAAAGTGAAAAAATAAAATTTTCTTATTTAGAAAAAGCATATTCCTTAAGTCAAGAAAGTGTTCACTTGGCCAATCTAAGATATGAAAATGGACTATCGTCCTTCCAAGAAGTTCTTGATTCACAAAGACAATTGTTTTTAAGTGAAGAGGCTTTATCTCAAAGTAAAACATCAAGCTCTTTATATTATATCAAGATACATAAAGCTTTAGGTTTAGGATGGAATACTCAAAATGATAAAAAAGAAAAGGTAAAATAATGAAAAAAACAATACTCTTAACAGCAGTACTAACTCTTTTATTTGTTGCATGTTCAAAAAAGGATGACAATAAAGTTGAAAAAGAACTCATTCGTCCTGTCAAAATTTTAGTGGTAAAAAACATAGAGAATCAAAAAAAATATCTCGAGTATCCTGGTGTTGTTTATCCTTCTTTAAATACTATTATGGCTTTTGAAGTATCTGGTAGTATTAAAAAGTTCAATGTTAAAGTAGGAGATTATATTAACAAGGGTGATGTACTTGCCATTTTGGATAAAAGAAATTTCATTTCCAATGTCAAAGCATCTAAAACAGCTCTCAATACAGCTTTTAAAGATTTAAAGCGTGCACAAATACTTATTACATCAGGTGCCATTTCACAAAGAGATTTTGACAATGCAAAACAACGATATGAAAACGCTAAATCCAAGCATGAAATCAAAGAAAAAGCCTTAGAAGATACAGAATTAATAGCTGAATTTTCAGGTGTCATTGCAAAAAAAATGGTAAATGATTTTGCAAGAATATCACAAAAAGAAGGAATTCTACTTCTTCAAAACAATTCAAAACTTGAAGTAAAAATAGATATACCAGAAAAAGATATTATTAAAAGTAAGGGTGATTTAAAAAATGTTAATAAAATAATCAATGCCCAAATCACTATAACTGCATTAAAAAATAAACATTTTCCTGCCCTTATTAAAGAGATATCAACCTCAGCAGATTATACCACCAGAACCTTTGAAGTTACTCTTTTAATGGAGAACCCAAAAGAAGAAACAGTTTTACCAGGTATGAGTGCTACTGTAAGATTAACAAGAAAAATACAAACAAATGATATTTATATCCCCTCCCATTATGTAAAATCAAATGAAGAAAAAAAGTTTTATGTGTGGACATTAAATAAAGAAAACAAAGCAATTAAAACCTTTATTGAAGTGGGAGAATTTAATGCTGATAAATTGCATATTAAAAAAGGTCTAAATAAGGACAGTAAACTGATTATTACAGGTTTATCTTATTTACATAATAATATGAAAGTAAGAGAATTAGAATAATGGATTTTTCAAGATATTTTATAAAAAACAGAATTTTTGCTTATGTTCTTACTGTAGTCATTTTGGCATTTGGTGCACTTTCTTATGAAAAACTAGGAAAATTAGAAGATCCTCCTTTTACTATTAAAGATGCGTTAATCATTACATCTTATCCAGGAGCAAGTGCAAAAGAAGTGGAAGAAGAAGTTACGAATAAATTAGAAGAAGCTATTCAGCGCTTGGGGCAATTAGATAAACTCGTATCTAAATCTTCTACAGGAATGTCAATCATTACGGTTTCAATTAAAGACAATTATGACAAAAATACCCTGCCCCAAGTTTGGGATGAACTAAGAAGAAAAGTAGATTCTGTTCAAAATTCTTTGCCTCCTTCTGTTTATCCTTCAATAGTTAAAGATGATTATGGTGATGTTTATGGAATGTTTTTAAGTATCACTGGAAATGAATATTCCTATAAAGAACTAAAAGATTATGCCAAAATCTTAAAAAAAGAACTTATTTTAGTAAAAGATGTTGGAAAGGTCGATCTTTTTGCAACACAAGATGAAGTTATTTATATTGAACTTAACCGTGATCGATTAGCAAAACTTGGTATTTCCAAAGATTTGATTATTGCCCAATTACAAAATAAAAATATAATCTCAGATGCAGGTTCTGTTAATATTGGCAATGAATTTATTAAAATAAGACCTAAAACAACAGTAGATTCAGTCAAAGATTTTGAAAATATAATGATCAGAGGTTCAAACTCTAACGCACAAATCTTTTTAAAAGACATAGCAAGTATTAAAAGAGATTACAAAAATCCTTCATCTGCTTATTTATCTTATGATGGGAAAAAAGCAATAGCTATTGGTATATCTACAAGAGTGGGTGGTAATGTATTAAATATGGGAGAAGCACTCAATAAGAGATTAGAGGAACTCAAATATCTTATGCCCTTAGGTATGGAAATTGGTATGATCTCGGATCAAGCAAAAAGTGTTGATATTTCTATTAATGATTTTATTATGAACTTAATAGCTGCTGTTGTAATTGTTGTAGCTGTATTACTTCTATTTATGGGGCTTAGATCTGGGTTAATTATTGGTTTTGTTTTAATACTTACTATTCTTGGTTCTTTTATTTTCATGCTAGCTTTAGGCATATCCTTAGAGCGAATTTCTTTAGGGGCATTGATTATAGCCCTTGGAATGCTTGTAGATAATGCCATAGTAATAATTGATGGAATGCTTATTAAAATAGCAAAAGGAGATGGAAAAGAATACGCAGCAGCAGAAGTAGTCAAACAAACATCCACTCCCCTTCTTGCAGCTACTATTATTGCAATAATGGCTTTTGGAGCTATTGGAACATTGGATAATGCTACGGGTGAGTTTTGTCGATCCTTATTCCAAGTTGTTATGATTTCTCTTGCGTTTTCTTGGGTAACTGCTGTTACTGTTACTCCTTTATTAGGAGTGCAATTTTTAAAAAGCAATAAAAACAAAGAAACAAAAGATCCTTTTGATACAAAATTTTACAATATGTATGCACGTTTTTTAAAAATATGTATTAATAAACGCTGGTTAGTAATTCTAGGTGTTATTGTTTTATTTGTTTTTTCTTTAAGTAATTTTAAACATGTTAAAAAAAGCTTTTTCCCAGATTCCACAAGACCTCAAGTGATGATTGATTTTTGGATGCCTCAAGGTACTAGAATTGAAAATACTGCCAATATTTTAAAAAATATCCAAAAAAAGATTATACAGATTCAAGGAGTTACGCATACTACAACAATAGTAGGAAAAGGAGCGCTTAGGTTTATATTAACCTATGCACCCCAAAAAGAGAATTCTGCTTATGCTCAAATGTTAATTGATATTGATGATTTTAAAAATCTTGATAGAACTATTAGTGATATAGACATTTTAGTAAAAAAAGACTTCCCAAGCATTAAAGCTTTTGGTAGGAAATTTGTACTTGGACCTGGTTCAGGGGGGAAAGTACAGGTAAAAATATTTGGAAAAGATGAAAATAAAATAAGAGAATATGAAAGTGAGATTTTAAAAGTATTTGAAAAAAATGCTTTAACAAAAGGTCTTAGAACAGATTGGCGTGAGCGAGTTAAAGTAATAAGGCCTGTTGTTTTAGATCAAGTTGCAACACTTAATGGTATTTCATCTAAAGATATAAGCGATGCCATAAAAGATAATTTTGAAGGAAGAACAGTCGGTGTTTATAGAGAGAAGGACAGTCTTATTCCCATTGTATTAAGAGCACAAGATAGAATAAGAAATGATGTAAGTTCTTTGAACAATATTCAGATATTCTCACCTGCTAAGGGAGAAAATATTCCTTTAAGACAAGTGATAAGTCATTTTGAAACCTTAAGTGAAGATGATATTATTTACAGATATAACAGGAAAAAAGCCTTAACTATTCATGCAGATGTACACAGTGGTGTTGCAAATGATTTATTAAATGCAGTAAAACCCCAAATTGATAAAATTAAATTTGAAGAGGGATATTGGATTGAATGGCATGGAGAATTTAGAGATACAAAAAAATCGCAAGGTCCCATTATAGCTTCCTTGCCCTTATTTGTACTTTTAATGATTCTTATTAAAATTGCTTTATTTAACTCACTTAAAAAACCACTTATTATTTGGTTGATTATTCCTTTTGCTTTAATTGGAGTGGTATGGGGTTTACTAATTACTGATAAAGCTTTTGGTTTTATGTCTTTACTTGGTTTCTTATCTCTATCAGGAATGTTGATTAAAAATGCAATAGTTCTTATTGATGAAATTACTATTTTAAATGAACATCAAGAAAAACCCATTTTAGATTCTATTTTAGAAGCAGGATTATCAAGATTAAGACCTGTCGCAATGGCAGCTTTAACTACTGCTTTAGGAATGATACCTTTAATATTTGATGCTTTTTTTGGATCAATGGCTGTAGCTATTGTATTTGGACTCATGGTTGCAACGGTATTAATTGTAATTTTAGTTCCAGTTTTATATGCAATATTTTTTAAAGCAGGTAAATATGAGCTTTAAGCCTTTTATTTATAATAGCAGCTCATTTTAATGCGGCAGAAATTAAAAAATACAAATAATTATTAAGCTACTCTTCACGAGTAGCTTAGTAATATGTTATCAATTAACAAAATGTTAAAAGGATACATTATTCAAAACAGGCTTATTAATGATACTATTTATAATCACATAGAATATACCAAACTAGAAGATAAAATATTACAAACAAAAATACTTAACCGTTTGCAATTTATTACACAAAATGCTTTGGCTTATTTTTCTTTTCCTTCTATTACAACAAGACGTTATATCCACTCACTTGGAACCATGCACTTAAGTTCTTATATGTTAAAAAATGCTTTTTTAAACGCAAGAAAAGAAGATAAAAATTCTTTTTTAAAAAATCTAAAAAATGCACTTAATTCTATCATCGAAGAAGAAAATTTAGATATATCATTGAATCAAAGTCTGGCTTATTTTGAAAATAAAGCCCTCTTTCAATTTTTGATTCCAACAAAAAACAAAGCACAAAAAAATACCTATATTATCATTCTTCAAGCTCTTAGATTGGTTGGATTATTGCATGATGTTGGTCATTTGCCTTTTTCTCATCAAGTGGAAAATGCCTTAAACAAACTCTATATGAAAAGTACTAAAAATGGTGAAAAAGAAGTACTTTTTAGAAATATTTATGAAGAAATAACAAATAATAAAGAAGATGTACTACATGAAGGAATAGGAAATATTCTAGTAGATACCCTTTTTGATTATGAGTTAAAAAACGAGAAGATTGCGAATAAAGCTTATTTAAAACTAATTCACAAAATAGTTAAACTTATTTTAGAAGAAAAAGAAGCGTATGGTTTTGATTTTAAGGTTTTACACTCTTTAGTATCTGGAACTGTAGATGCCGATAGGTTAGACTATATTAATAGAGATATGGTTGCTTCTGGTTATATTGGAGGACCCAATGATCATATTCGAATAACAAAACATACAGTACTTGTAAAAAACAACAATAAGTTTGAAATGAGTTTTTTTGATATGGGTCTTATAGATATAGAACATATGCTTGAGATGAGATTTAATTTATATAAAAAAGTCATTTATAATTTCTCTATTTCCAAAACAGATGCTTTATTAGAAAATGTCATTTATTATGTTTCAAGAAAGTATTTTAAAGAAGAGAATAAAGAAGGGGCTAAAATATCAGATAATATTGCTATGTTGTGGACATTTCATCGAGAAAAAGATGAAGAAAAAAAACTAGATATTATTTCTATGTTGGATGAAAACTGGCTTATTTCCTTGTTAAAACAAGAATACTTTGATATTAAAAATAAAGAAATACTGCAACAACAAGATAAAAAATATCTTTTATGTTTTGAAGAAATTCTTTTTGGGAAAAGAGTTTTTTCTTCTTCTTGGAAAAATTTAAATGAATTTTATAAAGTATTAGATTTTTCAACCCTTGAGCGATATAAATTTAGAGAAAGTTTTGGATATATTACTCCTCTAAGAAGAATCAAACTTCAAGATGCACTTGATAGTTTTATTCTAAAATATGAAAATCCAAGCCGTTTTATTTCCTATCAAATTGTTTCTTTTTCTTTGGGTTTATCAAAAGACTTTAAAATTTTTGATGGAGAAAATCTTATTTTATTGGATGAAGTTTCAACTTTGCGAAAACGTTTAAAACAGTCTATGTCTAATACCGTTCCCTTTTTCTTATATATTAATAAAAAAACAATAACGAATAAAATGAAAGTAGAACTTAAAAAAATTCTTTTTGATATTTTTATTTAAGTGCGTGAAGTAATTTCTATTAAATGAAAGCCAAATTGCGTTTTAATAGGGCCATGTAAAGTATTTAATCTTTCTTTAAATACAATTTCATCAAATTCTTTTACCATTTCACCTTGTGAAAATGTACCTAAATCTCCATTGGATTTTTTAGAAGAACAACGTGAATATTTTTTGGCTGCTTTTTCAAAAGTAAGCGTATTATTAAGTATTTCTTTTTTAATCTTGAGTGCTAGTTTATTTTGTTTTACCAGTATATGTCTGGCAGTTGCTTTTATCATGTATATCCTTTAAAAGCGACATAATACCATAGATAAAGAGAATAAAAGAGTTTTTATTCTCTTTTATTTTTAGTCTTCTCTTGAAGTGATTTCAATTAAATGAAAACCAAAATCTGTTTTAACAGGTCCATGAACTTCATTTACTGCTTCATTAAAAACAACTACATCAAACTCAGGAACCATTTGTCCAGGAGTAAAATTACCTAAATCTCCCCCACTTTGTCCGGATGGACACGTTGAGAATTCTGAAGCTGCTGCTTCAAATGTTGTTTCTTTTGAATTTATTTTTTCTTTTAATTCTTTACATAAGTTTTCATCTGAAACCAATATATGTCTTGCACTAGCATTTGCCATAAATATCCTTTTTATTTGAGCGTATTTTATCATAAAACAGCATAAGTATAATTTATACTAAAACGGTTAACCTTGATATAAAGTTATCTTTAGTTATCATATAAATCAAATAATGAAATAACTTATTTAAAGGAAAAATAATGGAAGAATATTTTGACGAAATTTTACTTTTAACTATGGATTATGCACCTAAGTTAATACTCTCAATTGTTGTACTTGTACTTGGTTTGCTTTTAATTGGTTTTTTTACGAACCTAGTATCTTCTTTAATGAAAAAAGCTAAAGTAGATGAAACACTTATTCCCTTTACAAAAAGTTTACTTTCTTGGGTATTAAAAATTCTGCTTTTCATCTCCGTTGCTTCAATGATAGGAATTGCTACTACTTCTTTTATTGCAGTACTTGGAGCTGCTGGCCTAGCTGTTGGTTTAGCACTGCAAGGATCACTGTCTAATTTTGCAGGGGGAGTTTTATTACTTATATTTAAACCCTATAAAGTAGGAGATTTAATTGAATCACAAGGGGCACTTGGAATTGTAAAAGAAATTCAAATTTTTAATACTATTTTAACTACTTTCCAAAACAAAACAATTATTCTACCAAACTCAGCCGTTTCTTCTAATGCTATTACAAACATTTCAGCCAATGGAACTGTAAGAGTTGATTTAGAAGTTGGCATTTCTTATGATTCCTCTATTGATGATGCAAAAGAAGTTTTATTAAAAATGATGAATGATCATAAATTAGTATTAAAAGACCCAGCACCGGCCATTGGTGTTAATGCTTTAGCAGATTCATCTGTAAATTTATTAATGATGCCTTGGTGTAAATGTGAAGATTATTGGGATGTGTATTTTGGCATTCAAGAGAATGCGAAAAAAGCGCTTGATCATAATAAAATCACCATACCTTTTCCACAAAGAGATGTTCATATTTTAAAACAATAGTAAAGATAAGCCTAAGGCTTATCTTTTAGATGTCATTAGAGCTGTACTTGTTAACAAACTTAAACACAAAACTATTTTTTCCAGTACTTGAGCTAAATTATTATTTTCTTTTTATGCTTAAAAGTTTGCAATTTATTTTTGAGATAGTAGTTAAAATTTTAAAAGAAACAAAGTCCCAATTTTTTTCTTAGATGTTACTTTTGGTGTAATATCATAAGTTTTGCAGATATGATTAACTATACTTAAGCCTATTCCAAAACCACCTTGCACTTTCGTTGCTCTATAATATCTTTTATAAATGTCTTTAAGTTTATTTTTTGAAATTCCTATACCCGTATCTTCTATAGTAATATAATTTTTGTTCACACAAATATTAATGGAACCATTCACTTTATTATATTTAATAGCATTAGACATAATATTATTAAATAATCGTATAAAATCTTCCTTATTTATTTTATAAAAAAAATCCTCTTTTATAATATTAATTTCAATTCTTTTTTGTGAAGAAAGAGGAATGAAATACTTTAGTTGCTCATCAATAACCTCTCCTAAGTTAAGTAATTCAACTTTTTTATCATTTTTATGGTTTTGTAGAAAAATATATATCAAATCTTTATAAATCTCAGAAATTCTTTTGGCACTTAATCTCACTCGTTCAATTTGTTTTTCATTCAAACCATTTGACTCCGTTGACATTAAAATAACTGATATGGGAGTATTTAATTCATGTGTTGTATCTTTTATAAAATTATTTAACTTCTCTCTTTCATCTCTTATTGGCTTTAGAAATAATTTTGCTAAATAAAATCCAATTAACGAAATAATTGAATATATTATGATAAAAAAGATGATTATATTTATTTGTAAGTTCTTCATTTTTTCAAAAAAAAGATTCTCTTTAATAGAGATATAAAATATGCCTAAATGACCTAAGGGAGAATTATCAATTAAAATATAATGATTGTTATTTTTGTAAAACTCATTTGTAAAATCAATTTTTTCTTCAATGTTGCCATATAACTCTTTTTTGTTACTATTATATAAAGATATTTGATAGTCTTTATTTTTTAATAAATCATTAGCATCAAGTTTTTTATTTAGCATATGTGCATAAATAATTTTGGCAGAAATGAGTGCTGCTTTTTTATGCATTTGTGATTTCACTAAATCATAATAAAGATTTTGTTCACTCTTATAGTAAAAAAACGCTACAAAAATCATTAATATCAAAGATGATCCCAGGTACAGCCCTAAAAATCTTAGTAATGTCCATTTTTCACTATTTGTTAAATCGATAACCTACTCCTTTTACATTTAAAATATAATTAGCACCTAAAATTTCACTGGGATTCTTGATGTACGCTCTTATTTGTTGATTATTGTGGGGTACTTTTATAATACACATAGGTTCAAGATAATGCATCAAGAGATATGGCTTTATGTTCATAAGTAACTGGATATTGCAGAATTTCAACTTCCTTCTATGATATTTTTACTTTTTCATTCTCTTTAAAATAAGAAAACTATTTTTATCTAAAAAAACTATATTATAAAGCAAAGTTTATAAAAACAAATATATTTTAAAGTTAATTCTCTACAATATAATTAGGATAAAAATATTATAATTTATTCATTATTTGAAAAATATAAAAGAGAGAATTTCTCTTTTATATTTTTAGAAGGAGTAGATAAGTTTTGTTCTGAAGTCTGTCGCGTCTTTTATATTATCTTCATAATCTAGAATTGAATAATCGACTTGTACTTTAAACTCTTTTGAAAACTTGTATTCCAAATTAATTGTAATTTCATTTAAATCAGAATTGGCTGCTTGTACATCATAAGAAGAATATCTAACTTTGCTTTGCAAGTCTGAAAATTTATAAGAAGCTCCTACTTGATATGAATCAGTATCCGCTTTATATGCATCTGCTCCTGCAGTTTTTGTATTTGAAGTAAATGTATCATAAGGACCTTGTCCAAAACCTCTAAGAGTTGGAGAATCACCCGTTGTAGTGTAAGCTGCAAACAAGCCTAGTTCAGATATTTTTGTTCCTACTTTAAAACCTAGAAATTTTGCGTTTTCATCGTTTGAATACGATGATTCATACGAAGTACCATAATATTGTGCTGCTATATAAGAATCACCCATATTAAATTTTGCATCGAGATATATAACATCAGCAGTTTCCTTATCCCCTGCATACTGTGCTCTAATTCTTAAGTTTTCAATTGAATTATTTTGAGCATATACGGTAAATACACCATCATCTGAGATATTATTAAACTTACCAACATTTCCAGCGCCATCAGATCTTTTTTGATATTTGGCAAGGTGTCCTACAGTAATAGTAGTATTGGGTAAATCAGTGTTAGTTAAAAATAATGCTTCAAAAGATTCCCTTATCATTCTTGAACCCGAACCACCTACTAAAGGACTTGAATAAAATTGTCTACCAGCTTTTACTGTTGTATTAGATTGAGTATAGGCTAAATAAGCTTCTGATAATAAAGCACCTGAAATATCCATTGTATTTTTTGTTTTTCCGGCAGTATCATCAATACTAGCTACACTTGATGCTTGAAATGTAGTACCTAGTACTAAACCGTTGTATGAATCAGTAATATAGTTTAAAGAGCCACCATTTACCCAAATACTACTGTCATTAGAACTAACATTATCAAAATTTTGCACAAAATAATAAGATTTTAAAGAACCTTTTACTTTACCCTTTGAAAATGCTTCTTTGATTGAATCTGCAGCCATTGCATTTGATGTAAAACCTGCCATTGCCAGTACTGCAACAAAAGATATTTTTGCTATTTTTTTCATTTATTCTCCTAAATATATTGATATATTTACCACTTAAGATATAAGTTTAATAGTAAATTGAAGAAATTATAACAAGTTAAAATGGCGTTAACATGGAGTCTCTTACACATTAACTCCACTCATAAGATGGTATTATTTTTGATAATAAAGGAATGAAGATGAAAATTTTATTATTAGAAGACGATTTAATATTTAATGAAATAATTAAAGAATATTTAGAAAGTCTCAATTATATTGTCGTCCAAACTTATACAGGGGAGGAAGCTGAAGAATTAATTTACACATATAAGTATGATTTACTCATTTTAGATATTCATGTCCCTCTTATATCTGGAATTGATCTATTAAATGACTTTAGAAAGTCTGGATACACCACACCTGCGATATTTGTTACTTCAGTAACAAATACAGATCAAATATCAAAAGCATTTGAAATTGGAGCTGATGATTTTATAAAAAAACCATTTTCATTTAGTGAATTAAATTCAAGAATAAATTATATAAAAAAAATGTATAGTATTGATACGAATAACTATATTCGAATAAATGAAATAATTTCATTTGATGTTCGAAATATGAGTATTATAAAAGATAAAAAACATATTAAGATTCCAAAAAAAGAAGCCGAAATTATTAAATATTTTTTGCTTAATACCAATAGAACAATCTCGATTGATGAATTAATTGTAAATCTATGGAACTTTGAACATGAGCCAAGCATTTCAACAATAAGAAGTTATATTAAGAATATAAGAAAATCCATCTCAAAATCTTGTATAGAAACGATAAAAGGTTTAGGATATAAATTCAATACATACTAAGAACATGTCATGTAACTGTGCTTATGTATCTTTAAGAATAAGATACTCTTTTAAAATGTCGGAGCTTACTTTTAAAAACCCAAATTTTCATAAAAAATCAAAAGAAGAGTCAATATGTTAACTCATAAAAACACTTCCCTTATTAATTTAAATTTTGCCAAATAAAGATGATGAGACACCGTACTCAAAGAAATACATTTTATGCGATACTTATCTTGTAAATTATAAAAATAATTCAATTGTTTTTTTTATCTTCTGTCTTTAAATTTACTCCAATTTAGATTGTATAAACCCTTTATACGACTACTATTACAGATGAAGATAAGATAAAATGTGAAGATTATGGGGATGTGTATTTTGGAATTCTAAAGAATGAAAAAAAAGCGCTTGATGATAATAAAATCACCATACCTTTTCCGCAAAGAGATGTTCATATTTTTAAACAAAAATAAAGATAAGCCTAGGGCTTATCTTCCATATGCTTTATAATATTTACCTTTAATTCTTTGGTCATTTAAACCAGTTAATGCTTTATCAAACACATCTCTTTTAATAGCTACGTAAGAACAGAAATTAAAAATATTGATTTTTCCAATATCATCTTTTCCTAAACCAATACTTCCTGTTAATGCACCCAATAAATCTCCCGCTCGAACCTTATGTTTTTTCCCACCATTAATATAAATCGTTCTAAAAGGACAATCCAATTTAAAAGAAATATCATCTTCCAATAAAGTAGAATCAGAAAAAACAGTCTCTTTTTCTAGAATTTGATTAAAATCAAGCATTTTTTCTTCATCGTAATAATTACATAAAGAAATTGCCATTCCTTTTTTTCCAGCTCTTGCTGTTCGTCCAATTCTATGCGTATGTACTTTTTCATCATTAGCAATATCATAATTAATTACCAATGAAATATCGTCAATATCTAAACCTCTTGAGGCAACATCTGTTGCAATTAATATAGGATATGATTTATTTGAAAACATAAGTAACACTTCATCTCTGTCTTTTTGATCTAAATCAGAATGTAAAGTAACTACATCAAAACCTAAAGCATATAAATCATCTGCTAATTCATCACACTTAATTTTTGTATTACAAAAAATCAAAATAGATTCTGGTTTGAAAGAAGAAATAATTGTTGAAATTAAAGGTGTTTTATTTTCATTATCTACTTTATAGTATTGTTCATTAATAACATTTTCATTGTGTTTTAAAGCTACTTGAACTGTTTTAGGCTTGTTTAAAATACTAGAAGCAATACTTTTAATATCTTCATCAAAAGTTGCAGAGAATAATAAGGTTTGTCGCTCTTTTGGTAAATAAGAAATGATTTCATTAATATCTTCTAAAAAACCCATATCCAACATTTTATCTGCTTCATCTAATACCAGAGTATTGATATCATCGCATTTAATATTGTCTTCACTTAAGTGTTTTAATATTCGACCAGGCGTTCCTACTAGAATATGTGCACCATGAAACAAAGAATGAACTTGGGGTCTATAAGCAACCCCTCCGCATAATTCTAAAATTTTCACATTGTGTCTAAAACGAGCAAGTTTTCTAAGCTCATTTGCAACTTGTGCTGCTAACTCTCTTGTGGGTGCTAAGATTAGACTTTGAACACGAAAGTGTTTCACATCTAATTTTAAGATAATAGGTAAAGAAAAAGATACTGTTTTACCAGAACCTGTTTTTGCTTGAGCAATAACATCATGACCTTCAATAATTAAAGGTAAGGATTTTTCTTGAATTTCTGTCATTTTCTCATATTGCAAAGAAGATAAATTATCCAATGCCTCTTTGCTTATGTTTAAAGTGTTAAATGAAGTAATAATAAATCCTTTTATATTTTTCTAAAGAAGTATGAAATACTTACAATAATAGCTATTAAAATTCCCAGTCCAATGTATTTAAACTCATCCGCAGCACTTAATACAATATCTCCAACCATATAAGAAGCGTATCCAACAATACAGGCCCATAAAGCAGCTGCAAATACATTGTATACTAAGAACTTTTTGGAATTGTATTTTGTTAATCCCATTGCTAAAGGAATAATTGTTTTAATTCCATATACATATTTTTGAATAAAAACGACAGGTGAACCATATTTACGCATTAGAATATGTGCGTAAGCTACTTTTCGTCCATATTTTCCCATCATTTCTTTTGCATAGGCTTTATTATTACGAGCAAGTGTAAATAAAAATTGATCTCCTAAGAAATTCGAAGTTGCTGCAACTGCTATACATATATAAATATTTAAATCTCCTGCAAATGACAGTACACCAGCCACGACTAAGCCAACAAAACCTCCACCAAATGAGTATAGGAATAAAGCAAGATAGCCCCATTCTTTAATAAATTCTTCCAAGTTTAACCTTTTAATTTTTAACTATTCTATTAATATTCATTAATTGATTTCGTATATTATCATACTTTCATGCATTATTTGTAATAAGGGAAAAAGCAAAGTACTTTTTATTTATATTTGGATTATTACTGTCTGTAATAGGATTTATAATTATTAAATAAGTTAGCAAAAAAATTTAAAGAATTATTAATTGTTCTTTTTGTAAAATATAATAATAAAGATTATTTAAGGGATATTTATGAAAAAAAAGCTTAAAATAATAACCGAAAATACTATTAAAGATTTATTAATAAATGAAATAATTTTACCTTCATCTTATTTTACTTGTTTTGCTAAACATCTAAAAGACTTTAATATTAATCTAAAAGAAAACAAAGAAATGAAAGAAAGCAAAAATTTAATTCTTGAAGAATTCAATACTATTAATACCTTTATGAATTCAACGATAAAATCCATTCATAATTTAAGTACGGTAACAAAACAAGCGAAAATCGCTATTATTAATAAAGACAATAACAGCTTAGATAATCTACAAGTATTATTAAGAGATTTAGAAAAAGATCTACTAAGTTTGCAAGATGAAATTTATAAAGACAGTTTTTCTAAAACATATAATCGAAAATGGGTATATAAATATATTTTAAACAAAGAGGGTTGCTTTAATAAAAGCGGGTCTGTAGTTTTAATTGATTTGTATGATTACAATACAATAAGTAAAAAATTCTCTACAGTTCTTGCAGATAATCTTCTAATCTTTGTACTTAATCATTTAAATAAAAACCTTAAAGAAGAAAATATAGAATACGAATGCATTCGTTATTATCAAGATACCTTTTTATTTCTTTGTAATAAAGAAAGCCTTGATGATTTAAAAGATTTATTTACACAAATACAAGAAGATTTATTCACTCATAAACTGAAAAACAAAAAAGGGATAGTAATACAACCTCGTTTTAAGTTTTCATGTTTGGAATACAAAAAAGAGGAAGACTTCACAAAAGTACTTGAAGAGCTTCACAATCAAATAAATTAAATACACTTTTTTTAAGATTATATCATTTGCTAATTTTTAAATATAAATTTCAGTATATACAATTCTTAAGATTAACTTACTATAATAGTTGATATTATTAAATAATTTTGAGGAGAAGTATTGTTAGATAGCTTAAGATATTTAAAAGATAAAAATAATACTCATACTATTTTTTTGATAGATATCTTATATATGAAAGACATAAATTATGTTTATGGATACAAAAATGGTGATTTAGTTATTTCACAAGTCCTAAAACTTTTAAACGAAATTGTCAAAAATGAGATTCCCAAAATACTGAATAAAATTCTTACTTATAAACTCAAACATTTATACATTGATATCTTTGAATTTAAGATATACGCCAATTTAAGCCTTAAAAAAATCCAAAAAATAAAAGACATTATTCTCTTAAAAATTGAAGAGCACGATTTTTATCTTGATAAAGATAATTCTATTAATATTAACTTAACCATAGGATGTACAAAAGGTAAAATTGAAGATCTTAGAATTTATGCAGAAAAAGCACTCAATAATGCGAAACTGAACTACAGTGATTTTGCCTATTTTGATCCACATTTTTTTAACGAACAAGACAACAAAAGCAATTTAATAAAAACCCTTCAATACAATATTAGTGAAAAAAAAGTGGAACCTTATTTACAAAAAATTGTTTCATGTAAAGATCAAAGTATTTATAAATATGAAGCACTTATGCGTGTTTTTGATAAAGATGGTAGCATTCTTTATCCTGCTGTTTTTATAGAAAAGTCAAAAAAATTCAGACTTTATACCAAATTAATGGCCATACTTATTAAAAAAGTATCTTTATATATAAGAAAGTATAAAATCAATATTAGTATTAATCTTGATTTTAGTGATATGCTAAATCCAAAACTAAAAAAAATCATTATTGATGAATTAAAAAACAATCATATTGGAGAAATGCTTACCATTGAAATACTGGAAAGCCAAAAAATCACCAATTATGAGCTTGTCAATGATTTTATTCAAGAAGTTAAAGGATATGGAGTAAAAATTGCTATTGATGATTTTGGTTCTGGCTTTTCAAACTACGACAATATTTTAAATTTAAACATTGATTATATTAAAATTGATGGTTCTTTAATAAAAAATATTGATACAGATATTTACAGATCTTTGATTAAAAGCATTGTTGATTTTTCAAAATTGCATAAAATAAAAGTGGTTGCAGAATTTGTAAGTGACTTAAAAATTTTGCGTTACGTAAAAACCTTGGACATAGATTATGCCCAAGGTTACTATTTTAATAAACCCCAACATATAGAAGAAATACTAGGAGAAAAGAATGAAAAATAAATTAATTCAAATTACCGATTTAAGTATCAATGAAGTCTTAAGAAATGAGATTATTTTACCTTCATTGTATTTTAAAACGTTTGATGAGAATGCTAAAACTTTAAAAATAAATTTAAACAATGAAAAAGAACAAAAAGAAATTGAGCATCTTATTTTTGATGAATTTAGTACTATTAATGATTATATGAATACAACAATAAATTCAATAGAAACACTAAGTGTTGCGACAAAAATTGCAAAAGTTGCTATTAAAAACAATGATGTAAAAAGTTTAGAAAAAATCCAAAACTCAATGACTAACTTAGAAGAAGAACTCAAAGCATTAAGAGATGAGATTTATAAAGACCCTTTTACCAAAACCTATAATAAAAAGTGGATTTATAAAACACTCTTAGACCAAGACTCTAAACTAAAAGAAAAAGGTATTTTTGTTTTGTTGCATATTAAGGATTTTGATTATATAAAAGATGAACACAATGAATTAATTGCGAATAATTTACTGATTTTTATATTAAACTTTTTGAATAAACAATTAAAAAAAGAAGATATTTCCTATCAAAGTGTACGATTTTTCCACGATACATTTTTGATTTTAGTAAAAGATGAGAGCCGTACAAACTTAAATACTTTGTTATTAAATATAATGGAAATGATTAAAAACACTACTCTAAAAAGTAAATCAGGTATTGTATTACAAGCACGATTTAACTTCTCAACCTTAGAATACAGAAAAAATGACAAGTTTCAAATTATTTTAGAAAGTCTTACTCAAGGTTTAAATGAATAAACCTTAAGTACTTGTCAAAATACTAAGAAAAACTTTCAGCAAAGATAACTTAAACGCTAAGTATTTAATTAAGAACAACAGTAAATAGCATTTTTATTTACATGCCCTTATTCTTTTATTCCTCCATATCCTTAAGACTACATATAACATCCACACTAATAAAGATATAATAATCAATAAAGTTATAAAAGGAATATTATGGAAGATATAAATGAAAACATTCAATATACTTGCCCTATGCACAGTGAGATTATTAGCAATAAAGCAGATTCTTGTCCCAAGTGTGGCATGGATTTAGTTCCTATGGAGAATGAGGATGCAGATGAAAAAATATATGCAGTTTTAGTCAAAAAAATGACTATTGCAACAATTTTCACTCTTCCCATTTTTTTAATAACTATGAGTGATTTATTTTTTGGCGAAGGTTTTTTAAGTTTTCTACCTCTTGCTTATTTAAATTATTTGCAATTAATCTTATCCTTACCTGTTGTTTTTTATGCATGTTGGATGTTTTTTGAAAAAGCCTATGCATCCCTTATCAATAAAAGTTTAAATATGTTTACTCTTATAGGAATGGGAACAGGAGTTGCTTTTATTTTTAGTGTGGTTGCTTTGTTTTTTCCAGAACTTTTTCCAGATGACTTCAAGAGTGAGAGTGGTAATATTCACTTATATTTTGAAGCAACAACCGTAATTTTAAGTTTGGTATTATTGGGCCAACTTCTTGAAGCAAGAGCCCATAGTCAAACAAATGGAGCTTTAAAAGCCTTATTAAAACTGGCTCCCTTAGAAGCTATTTTGATAAAAGACGGTGAAGATATAACTATCTTGATTGATCAAATTGAAGTAGGAAATTATTTAAGAGTAAAACCAGGTGCCAAAATACCAGTAGATGGAAAAATAACAAAAGGTTCTTCTTCTATTGACGAAGCTATGATTACTGGTGAGCCAATGCCTGTTGATAAAAGTATTGGAGATAATGTTAGTTCTGGAACGATTAATGGAACAAAATCTTTTGAAATGATTGCAAAAAAAGTAGGCGCAGAAACTTTACTTTCTCAAATAATTCAAATGGTAAAAGAAGCAAGCAGGTCAAAAGCCCCTATTCAAAAACTAGCAGATACAATTTCCAGATATTTTGTACCTATCGTTATACTAAGTTCTGTTCTTACGTATATTATTTGGGCTTTATTTGGACCAGAACCTGCTTATGTATACGCTTTGGTCAATGCAATTGCAGTATTAATAATAGCATGTCCTTGTGCTTTAGGACTAGCTACTCCTATGTCTGTTATGGTAGGAGTTGGAAAAGGTGCGCAAGCAGGAATATTAATCAAAAATGCTCAAGCCTTACAAACAATGGATAAAATTGATGTTTTAATCACAGATAAAACAGGAACCTTAACACTTGGTAAACCTTCTGTTGAAAAAATATTTACACTCAATAATAAAGACAATACTTTAATTTTACAAAAAATTGCATCCATCAATAATGAAAGTGAACATCCCTTAGCCCAAGCTCTCGTAAATTTTGCAAAAGAGAAAAATCTTGTTTTTTTAGAAGTAAATGATTTTGAAACAATAGTAGGACAAGGCGTAAAAGCTAAAATAAAAGATGAAACTATTTTACTTGGTAATATTACTTTAATGAAAAGTGAAAATATTGACATTTCCTCTGCGTTAAAAGAAGCAGTAATAAAAGAACAACGTTTAGGAAAAACGCTCTCTTATATAGCAATAAATTCTGTGGCCCTTGGTTTTGTAAGCATCACTGATGCTATAAAAACAAGCAGTAAAGCTGCAATTTCACAGCTAATGGCACAAGGAATAGAAGTAATAATGATGACAGGAGATAATATAAATACTGCAAAAGCAGTAGCAGATGAATTAAATATAAAAAACTACCAAGCTCAGTGTTTACCAGAAGATAAATTAAATAAAATAATTGAATTACAAAAAGAAGGAAAAATTGTGGCTATGACGGGGGATGGAATAAATGATTCTCCGGCATTAGCTCAAGCAGATGTAGGAATTGCAATGGGTACGGGTACGGATGTTGCTATTGAGAGTTCTGAGATTACCTTAATCAAAGGTGATTTAGGTGGAATAGTAAAAGCCAGAGTTCTAAGTCATGAAGTTATGAAAAATATAAAACAAAATTTATTTTTTGCTTTCATTTACAATATCTTAGGTTTACCTGTTGCGGCTGGATTATTATATCCCTTCTTTGGTATTTTATTATCACCAATGATTGCAGCTACTGCTATGAGTCTTTCATCTCTATCAGTTATTCTTAATTCCTTAAGATTAAAAAGGATTTCTTTATAAAAAACAACAAACAAGTAAAATTTAATTTTACTTGTTTAGTTATCAAAATCCAAATAAAAGTTCTTCATCTTTTCTTGGGCACTTTTAATATCTATTTCTTCAAAGCGTATTTTAGTATTGTTTTTTGCTTGAGAGAGTTTAAAACAATCAATCGCTAAAACAGAACCAATCTTTGCATATCCACCAATAGTTTGTCTGTCTTTTAATAATATAATAGGTTGTCCTGAACTTGGAATTTGAATAGAACCAAAAGCTATCCCTTCTGAAATAATTCCACTTATCTTAGGTGTGATTTTTTCTCCATTTAATTTCATTCCCATTCTATTTGATTCTGGACTTACACTAAATTCACTTGAAAAAAACTTTTCTTTTTCTTTTTCTTCAAATTCATCTTTTTGATAAGATAATAATACGCGTAAAACTAAAGTCTCATCATAAGATGGAATATACTTATCTTTTAATACTTTTTTATGATTATGTTTATAAGGAGTATAAGGTAAAAAATCACTTTTAATTAATGCGCGTCCTTTTATTGCACCTAAACCTTCTTTAATAGTAGTGGAGTAAGAATCAAAGTCTTTTTCAAGTAAAAATCCACCCTTAACAGCCAAATAAGCCCTCACACCCTTAAGAGACTTACAAAACTTAAGTATGTCCCCTTTTTTTATATTATACGTGCTCCAAGGCTTAGAATACTTACCATTAATACTTAAAGATAAATCAGCTCCTGTAATGCTTATGCTTATATCAGAACTGGCTTTAACACTAAAAGAAGGAAAAGCGATTTCTAGTACATTACAATCTTTTGCATTTCCTAATAATTTATTGGCCCAAAAGTAGGCATATTCATCCATACAACCAGAACTAGTAACACCAATATGGGCGTAAGAGAATCGTCCTTTATCTTGAATAAGTGTCAAAATACCAGGATTAATAATTTCAAAACCACTCATAGAACCCCTCCTTGTTTTAAAAATTCTTCTTTTGAAATAGAATAGAATTTAACTTCATCTCCAACATTAACAGGGCATAAACTAGCAAGTGATTTATCAAACATTTCTATTGTTGTTTTTCCAATTATATTCCAACCTCCTGGTGAGCTTTGAGGGTAAATAGCTGTTTGTTCATTCGCAATTGCTAAAGAATTTTTAGGAATTGTTTTTCTTGGATTTTCTAAACGATTAATATTTATACGTTTGTCAACCTCTCCCATATAAGCAAAACCAGGTGCAAACCCAATGGCATATACTCTATAACTTTGAGATGAGTGGATATCAATTATTTCTTTTATGCTAAGGTTTTTTTCTTCTGAAATTCTTTTTAAATCCAAGCCAACTTCTTCCCCATAATAAACAGGAATTTCAACAATTTTATTGTCATTTGAACTAACGTTATTCACTTTAATTTTTTCTAGGATTGAAACAAGATTCTCATAAGAATATATAAAAATATCGTACGTAATTAAAATAGAAGTATAAGAAGGAACAATATCAATAATGCCTTCAAGTTTTTTTATTTCTTCTAAATACTGTTTAACGCGAAAAGAAACATCTAAGGAGATTTTATTATCAAAATATACTATTACGGAGTCAACACTGGCCAGTTTAATTTCCATTAATTTAACAACTTTCTAATATTTTTTACAAATTCTAAGGCTTGTTCATTGTCTCCATGGACACAAATCGTATGAGGTCGTAAAAATAAACGCTGTTTATTTATTGAGTACAAATAACCATTTTCTTTTAACAAAGTTATTCTATCCATAACGTCAAATTCATCATGAATTACAGCATTTTCATTACTTCTAGCTACTAAAGAACCATCATCATTGTAATTTCTATCAGCAAATACCTCATAATACAAAGAAATACCATAGTTCATTGCAATACTTGAATATTCCTCATTTTTACTTGAAGATAAAATCATTAATTTTAATTCTTTATTATAAGAAGAAATACCAGATAAAATAGCTTTAAAAATATTTTCATCTTTCATCATATCATTGTATAAAGCCCCATGTGGTTTGACATAAGAAATATGAGTATTATGACTTTTACAAATCCCAGCTAAGGCTCCTATTTGATAGATAACAATGGCTTTTATTTCTTCTAAAGAACAAAGCATGGAACGACGTCCAAAACCTACTAAGTCTTGGTATCCTGGATGTGCCCCTATTTCTACTTGATGTTTCATTGCAAGAATGACTGCTTTTGTCATCGTAAGAGGATCACTTGCATGAAAACCACAGGCTAAATTAGCCATATCCACATAGGGCATGATTTCTTCATCCAAGCCCATTTTCCAGATTCCAAAACTCTCACCCATGTCACAATTTAATTTTATTTTCATTCTTAAACCTTGCACTAATCTTTCTTATTTTATCATATATAAAATGATATTGAATAAAATCTTACAAGAAAAAAGTGTGCAAGCAGTGAGTTTTACTTAGAATATGCCTAATATTAAGAAAAGCCTATATTTCTAAATCTTTTTTATTCTTTTTTATTCGAAAGAAAATCAAAATAGAAACAAAAAGTAAAACAATGATAGGATTAAAAGAATCAATATTTACATAAAACATCCATGAAATAGCAATAAAAATCACTAAAGAAAGACCCAAAAATAAATATGACAAAAGATACGTCAGCAAAAAAGAAGAACAAAAAATTAGAATATAGAAAGATTCATGCATATAAGACCTTAGCGTTTATTGAGCTAATTATAAAATAAAGAAGTGTGTTAATAGTGAGTAATAAAAAGAATAGAAAAATCTATTCTTTTTATTTTATCATGAGATTTGGTAAATAAAATACTATCTCCGGGAAAAAAGTAATTAATGCAACAGCAACAACCATTAAAAGGAAAAAAGGAAAAGTAGCTTTTAAAATATACTCTATTTTTTCATTGGATATGCTTTGAATAATAAACAAGGAGAAACCAACAGGAGGTGTAATTTGGGACATCTCAACCATAAAAACTAAAAATATACCAAACCATAAAGGGTCATAACCTGCTAATACTACTATAGGAAGTACAATAGGAAGAGTCATTACAACAATAGAAATACCATCTAAGATCATTCCTAAAATAATATACATTAAACCAATAATTAAAATTAACATTAAAGGAGATAATCCTAAAGTAGTAATATACTCACTTAAAGCTCTTGCAATTCCTAAAAAACCAATTACTTGGGATAAAAAACCTGCTGCTGCAATAATAAAACTAATCATTACGGAGGTTTTAATGGCATTTAATAAGGCAGTTTTTAAAATATCAAAAGAAAAACTTTTATAAATTATTGCCAAAATAACAGATCCAAGTACTCCAAGAGCTGCTGCTTCAGTGGGTGTTGCATATCCCCCATAAATAGAACCAAGTACAACTGCAATTAATGAAAATACAGGTGCTAGATCTTTAAGCGAATTTCTTTTATCTTTCCAAGTATATTTATCTTCATGTAAAGGTTCTACACTGGGATCAAGTTTGGCAACAACCATAATATAAAAAGAATACAAAGAAGCCAATAATAAACCAGGTAAAATTCCTGCCATAAATAACTTACCAATAGAGACATCCGACAGTACTCCATAAATAATCATAATTAAAGAAGGAGGAATTAAAAATCCAAGTGTTCCAGAACCAGCCAAAGAACCAATGGCCAACGATTTAGAATAACCTCTTTTTTTAAGCTCACCTAGAGTAATCTTTCCTACAGTTGCAGTAGTAGCTGCACTTGAGCCAGATACTGCTGCAAACAAAGAACAAGCAGCAACATTTACATGCAATAGTTTTCCAGGAATATGACATAACCAAGGCATTAAACCATTTAACAATTTAGTAGAAATAGAAGATTTGTATAAAATCTCACCCATTAATATAAACATAGGCAAAGCAGCAAGAGACCAGGAATTTAAAGAATCGTAAACAGAAGATGCTAAAAGGTCCCCTATTTTGTCATAAATTGAAATAGCAGAAGGCAAATTATGATCATATATCAACATACCAACAATTCCTGTTAAAAACAAAGAAATACTTATCCATAAAGAAGACAATAAAAAAGAAAACATAACTACCATAATAATAACAGCAAGTACTAAAGGATCAGATATCATTTTTAAATCCTTTAATTACAAAAGCAAGTGCAGATAATATAAACAAAGATAAACCTAAAGGCATAACAAATTGTGTTAAATACAAAGGCGTTTCTGATACTGCTTCTGACAACATTTCGAACTCATAAGAATCATAAGTAAACAATAGTGTACGGTAAAAAGCAAAAGATAAAACGACTATAGTAATTAAACCAGCAATCATATCAAGAATTCTATTTGCTTTTTTATTTAACCTTGAGCTAACAATATTAATTCGGATATGTGCTTTTTCATTAAAGGTATAAGCTAAACCTAAAAAAATTGAAGCTAAATATAAATATCCACTATATTCATCTGCAATCATTGTAGACATATCAAAGGCAGATCGTATAAAAATTTCAGTAAGAATCAACAAAACGAGGGAACAAAGAAGTAAGGCTGATAAATAAGCTCCCCATAAGGAGAGTTTATTTACGAATGCATAAAATGTTTTCATCGTTTATTTTCTGTATTCTTTAAAAATATTTTTAATATCAGAACTTGCATCTTCTAAATATTCATTTAATATTTTATCAGCCATTTTATCAAGTTCTTTTTGTAAAACAGGACTTGCTTCTGAAATTTTCATTCCATTTTTTGACATAATTTCTAAAGCATTAGAATCTTCAAGTCTAACAGCTGCCCATTGTTTTCTCTCAATTTGCGCGGCTGCTTTTAATACAGCACCTTGTTGATTTTTGTCCATTGCATTCCAGTAATCTAAATTAATAGAAACCGCTTGTAAAGGAAAAGCATACTTAATTTTTGTAAAGTTATTTAATACTTCCCAGAATTTTCCATCTTTTCCAGAAGAAGAAGAAGTAATAACAGAGTTAACCATTCCCGTTCTTAAAGCAGAATATACTTCTCCCCAAGGTAAAGCAACAGCATTTCCACCAGCAGAGTTAACAAAATTAGCAGAGTTTTTATCATATGTTCTTGTTTTTACACCTTTAAAATCACTAATAGCAGTCATTTTTTTGCTTGAATAAAAACCAGAAGCTGGCCAAGTCACAGAATATAAGAATTTTTGATTCCATTTTTTAGCAGTTTTTGCATAAGAAGGTTTTGATATTTGGTATAACTTATATGCATCATCATAATTTTGTGCAATAAAAGGCAAAGCAGATACACCAAATACTTTACCTCCACCTGAAGTAAAAGGAATAAACATATCAGTCATAGCAACAGTTCCATCTTTAACCGCTTTTAAAGGGTTTCCTTTAACAAGTGAAGAACCAGCATGAACAGTAATATTAACGCTACCCTTTGAATATTCTTTAACCAAAGCAGCAAATTGTACTGCACCTTTTGTATGAAAGTTTGTAGCTCCATATTTAGCGTTTAAATCCATTTTTACCTCAGCTGCAAACACTGATGCTGCAAGAGAAAGAACAAGTATACTTTTTTTAATCATTTAAGACTCCTTATTTTCTTGTATTAAGATAAAGTCATTTTAAAGTCATAAAGTGAGTTTTGAGTGAGTTTTCTATTTTATTATTTTTCTTTTTGAAATTCTTTTAGTTTATAACCTATTTGTTGAATATTGCTAATAATATCAAGTGGCATTCTTTGTCTAAACTCTTTTATAAAGGTTTTTAAAGCAGAAATACTCATAGACTTGTCTTTCCACAACGTATCTTCAATAAGAGAATAAGGAAGTACGTGTTCTTTGTTTTTATACAACAAAAATAAAAAATCAATATCACGTTTACGTAAAAGGACTTCGTCCTTTTGATAAAAAAGTTTATAGTTTTTTGTATCTAAATACAAATCTTGATAAAAATATAAATGTTTATCAAGTTTATCATCCAAAACATCTAATAAAGCATCTAATAAAATATCAGAGGAAATGGGTTTTTGTAAATAATGATTAATTTTTAGATTAATTAAATCAAGTAAATACTCTTCAGACGAATAGGCTGTAATCATAATTACTATAGTATCTTTATCTTCTTTTCTAAGCTGTTTTACAAAACTTATTCCATTTTCTTTTGGCATTTGAATATCACATAAAATGATTGTGGGTTTTTCTTCTTGGTAAATATCTAAAGCATCACTTACATTAGCAGCTTCAAAAACGTCTTTAAAATAATACTTAAGTGTATTAACAATTCCTGCTCTTATTTGTTCTTCATCTTCAATACATAAAAGTGTATATTGTTTTAATTGTTTAATCAAATCATCTTTCATTCTATACCTTTAAAGAAATAGTAAATAAAGCCCCACGTGAAGTGTTTTCAAGACTCAAAGAACCATCCATATTTTTTTCAATTATCATCTTACTCATATATAAACCAAGTCCTGTTCCTTTTAAAGAACCTTTTGTCGTAAAATAAGGTTCAAATACTAGTTCTAAATGTTCTTCATTAACCCCTCTTGCATTATCTTCCACACAAATTAAAACTTCATCTTTCATTTTTTTTATGCTAATAAATATTTTTGGTTCTTTTATGTTTCTCTCATTTAATACATCTTTTGCATTGCTTAATAAATTTAAAATAACTTGCGCAAATTCTCTTTCATAACCATTTATTTTAATATTGTAATTAATATCTTTTATCAGTTTAATGCCTATATTTGTAATACTTGCATGTGTTAAAGATATCGCTTCTAAACAAGCAACTTCAATATAAAAATCTATTTTTTCTTTATCTGGTTTAAAAAAGTTTCTGAAATCATCAATAGTATTAGACATATAAAAGAGCTGTTTATTGCTTTGTCTAATAGAAGAAAAAACCTTTTCATCACTTGATTCTTTAAACTTAGTTGCTGTTTCTAACTCCATTAAAATAGAAGCAATTTTACTTAAAGGCTGTCTCCATTGATGCGCAATCATTGAAAGCATAACACCCATTCTTGCAAGTCTTGATTGATGTAACATGGCTCTGTCTTTTTTCTTTACATCACTAATGGCTTCTTGTACTTTTGTTTCTAAACTAAGATTTAATCGCTCCAGTAAATTCTCTTTTTTCTTTACTTTATCTTTGTATAATGCAAATACTTTGGTTATTTTATTAGATACAATAAAAGATAAAAAACCAATTACCAGAATAACCGCAAAACAAATAAGCACAACCAAACGAATATATTTATTAATTCTATCTTCTAATAAAGCTTTATCATGTGCAATGGTTTCTTGAATATCATCAATATACAAACCAGCACCAATAACCCAAGAAAAATCTTTATACAGTTTAAAATATCCCAGTTTTTTAGAAAAGAATTTTTCTTGCGGTTTAGCCCAATTGTATTCAATAAAATTTCCTTGGGGTTGTTTAAGTGTTTCATCAATGAACTTTTTAGTAATTAATGTTCCCGTTGCATCTCTTAGATTAATATCATATTGTCCAATACTGTCTTGTCTAAAAGGATGTGCAACCAAATAATACGACGTATCATGAATCCAAATATAACCATTATGTTCATAACGTATGGTTTCAATATATTTTATAAGATCCATTTTTATTTGTTCAAGTTCTCTTTCTCTTTTGACAGGATCTTTTGATACTTTTTTTATCTCTTTTTTCTGGTGATAGGACAAATAAGAGATGACCGAATTTACTTCTTTTTTTAATATGTTTTTTTGATTTAATAAATATTCATGTTCTGCTCGCCTACTCTCTTCTTCAAAATAATTGTTTTGATTTTGTACAAAAAAGTATATGATAAAAATAGCAATAAGAACTACTGTAATAATAGGGCTTAAGATAATAAGCTTGGGTATGTTTTTTTCACTAAACAAAAAAGACCTTTTAAATTTCAAATAGTTTACATTCTACTCTTAAATTTCTTAATCACTTTAACCATATAAAGTGAGTTATTGGTGAGTTCTTCTTAAAATAACTTGATAGAAACTAATCAAACTTCTAGAATAAATAGAATATACTAATAACTAATAATCTTAAAAAAAAGAGTCCCTTATCAAACAAGAAACAAATTTTAAAAACAAAGTAGAAGAAGATTTTACCAATGCTTATGATATCTTACATAACTCAGGACCAAGTGTAACTTTTTTTGGCAGTGCAAGAACAAAAGAAGACAACAAATATTATACTTTTGCAAAAGAACTTGCACATGATCTGGCCAGTCAAAATATTAATATTATTTCAGGCGGTGGTCCGGGTATTATGAGAGCTGCTAATGAAGGTGCTTATGAAGCAAAACTTGCACATTCTATTGGACTAAATATAGATTTGCCATTTGAGCAAGATTTAAACCCTTATACCACTAAAGAAATGACCTTTAATTACTTTTTTTCAAGGAAACTTGCTTTGGTTAAATATTCAAGAGCCTGCGTCGTTTTTCCAGGAGGTTTTGGTACCTTAGATGAACTCTTTGAAGTTCTTACTTTATCTCAAACCAATATGCTAAAAAATGGTGGGTGTAAAGTATTTTTAGTGGGAGAAGAATACTGGAAAGATTTAATGTCTTTTATTAAAGGTTCACTTACAAAAGAAAAAATGATAAATGAAGAAGATATTAATTTAATAACACTTAGTGATAATAAAGAGTTTATTAAAGATGAGATTATTAGAATATTTAAAGAAGTCTAAACTTCTTTAAATAAATTGGTTTCTTTTTTATCAAAAGACAAAACATTGTTCTTTTTCATATACGCTCTATGTTCTTCTTTTGTTCTAGAATCATAAAATTTTTTTAATTCTTTTCGTTGTTCTTTATAATCATATAAAGGTACACCCATTCCACAAGACAGATTAATGCAATCAATATCTAATACAAAAATTTGTCTGGCTGCATTATTATAAGAAAATTCTTTTATATATTTTGAATAATCTTCGTCTCTTTCATGCAGAACTTTTGCATGGGCATAAATACGTAAAATCAGAGCTTTGCCTTCAAAAGCACAAAACATTAAAGTAATTCTATCATCTTCTATTAAATGAGCTGCTGTTTCATTTCCCGAACCAAAATGGTTTAACCAAATAATTGTATTATTATCAATAATCTTTAAAGAATCAAAACCTTTTGGGGATAGGTTTATTTTTCCACTTTTAGGTGCAGTTGAAACAAAAAACATTTTTTGTTCTTTCATAAAGTCTATACTTTCTTCATCTAGGCATTTTCTAAAATCTGACATTATTTTCCTTTTTAGTATTGATACATATGGTACTTACTGTCTTCTTGTGATTTTCTTTTTTGTTCTTTATCATAATAAACAATAGCTTCTTGTTTTTCATCTTCATTAAAATCTTCTTTTAACAATTCAGTAATACAATCTTTAATAATACACATATAAATAAAAGAATTTAATTTAATTCCTTCCTCGTCTTTACTTAGTTTTGCCAAATCACAAGAATAAATTGCTTCTCGAAAGGTATAAAAAAGCCTTTGTTTAACATCCTCTAATCTATAGGTATACCCTTTTATTAAAAGGTAATTAGTATAATGTTCTTTAAAATATTCACTGTTTCTAATTGCATTATTATAAAGAACAATGATTTCTTTATTATTTATAATATCTTCTACTTCTTGTTCTTTGTTTTTATATGCTATAAAAAAAGTCAATATTTTTTCTAAGTCTTGCATTTTTTTCCTTTTTATTGGGGGCTGATATTTAAAATAATATTAAATGTGAAAAATAATAGTTTGAATTTAGGAGTGTTTTTGTCCTATTTAGATATATTGCATTAATATATACAGTTTAACAGAACTCTCTCCTTTGTTATTCTGTATATTTAGTCTCTTTCATAAGTAAAAAATTCTTGTAAAGCATTATTTTTAACCAAAGAAATATCAAAATTAATTTCACCTTTTAATGATTTTTCATATTTAAACTCATAATCTTTTATTTTTTTAGAAATCAAATCTTTATATAAATCGCCCTTAGAATCAATAATGAATATATCTTTATTGACTTCATAAATATATATAAAGAATAAAATAAATTTTTCATTTACTTCAAAAACTTTAAACACATAAGTGTCAATTTCTTCGTCTTCAAGTGTTTTGAGTGTTTTAATTTTCAGTTCATCTTTAAAAAAACTCTCATAAAAATTAATAGCAGACCCATTCCAAGAAGTTTCACTGTCAACTTTAATATATTCTAAAAAAATATCTTTAGAAGTTAGGGTATATGCTTCAAAAACATAAGGATCATGTCTTGTTTTTAAATCATACTTATCTAAAGCATAAGAGTGTATTACATCAGAGGAAATTTTAAAAAGTAAAGTATTGTCTTGAAACGTATAAATGGGTCTAGCAGCTTTTGCAATAGTATTTAGTAAGTTTTTAAAAAATCCCATAGTTCACCTTATGTGTTACAATTTAATAAATCTTTATAGTATTTGTTATTATATCGGTATCTTTATATTATTTGATTTTTTTTCTAATATCAAATTCCATCTTGTCTTTTTTGTGTGTTTTTTCTTTTGAAAAAAGATAAAGAAAAATAGAAGCCGTAACAGCCAATAGAAAAATTTCAGTCATATAAAATACCCTTGTTTTGTGTGAAATAAAAATGGATAATACAATAAATTTGCTTTGTTTACGTCTATAATTTATAAAAAAAGTAAAAGCAATTTCTTTTTTATAAAGCTTTGATATAATTACTTAAAAAAAGGTTTAAAATGAATATAAAAGAAGCCTTTAATCAAAAAAATTGCATTAAAAATCTTTGTGCGTATGAGCTCTATTATCAAGTAAGTCTAGGAAAACTTTCAAGCTTAAGTAAAATTAATGACTTAGATTATGAAGTTGATTTTACACTTGCACTAGGAAGTATTTATGAAGTTATACAAGATATAAAAGACTTAAAAAATGCAAAAGAAATTTTAGACAATGAGATACAAAAACAAGCAGCTATGGATGCCATGCAAAACTTTGTAAATGCAAATTTAGAACTCATAAAAAATAAGAGTATTAAAGTAGATGATTTAATCAATGAAATAAATGATGAAACATTTTTTAATGAAACAATGAATGAAGTATGTGAAATTAACTATCAAGAAGTATCTAATAAATATAAAAGTCTTATTACCAAAGAATTAAGTATAGAAATAATTAAATCTTTGAATGATTTAATGAAATAACATGAATAAATAAGAGAATAAAACGGCTATTTACAAGTGAGATTCACTTGTAAATAGTATTTGTTTTATAAAGCTTTAGCAGTAATTCTGTTTAATCTTTGTGCAAAAGATACAGCATCTGTAATATCTATACCTTCACTTAATTTTGCTTGATCTAATAATAACCATGCAATATCATCAACCAAAGAATCATCTTTAGATGTATTTAATTTTGTAACAATCTCATGATCAGGATTGATTTCTAAAATAGGAGCAGTTTCTGGCATTTCTTGTCCCATTGATCTCATCATTTGTGCCATTTGTGCCATTTGATCATTAGAATCTTTAACTACACAAGAAGGAGACTCAGATAATCTATTCGTAACTCTTACATCTGTAACAGCTTCCCCTAAAATATCTTTGATTTTTTTAGTAATATCTTGGAATTTTTCTTCTACTTCTTTTTTCTTATCTTCACTTTGCTCAATTGCAGGAGCTTCGCAAGAAGAGATATCTTTTAATGGCCATTCTTTATAAGCGCCAATTGCAGGAGTAATAATTTCATCAATTTCTTTATCATCTAAGATTAATACTTCAATATTATTCTTTTTGTATGCTTCTAATAAAGGAGAATTATTAAGAACTTTTTCATTATCACCAACAATATAAAATACTGCTTTTTGATCTGACACGGCTCTGTCTTTATAAGCAGCCAAAGAAGTCATTTTGTCATCATTTGTAGATTTGTATCGTACAAGTTCTAAAATTGCATCTTTATTTGTGAAGTCTTGGTAAACACCTTCTTTTAATGCTCTGTTGTATTGAGCGATGAATTTTTCATATTTTTCTTCATTTTTAGCTAATTTTTTAATTTCACCTAAAATCTTTTTAACTGAACTTTGTTTGATATTAGCAATAACTCTGTTTTCTTGTAAAATCTCTCGTGAAACATTTAATGGTAAATCTTCTGAATCAATAATACCTCTTACAAATCTTAAGTATGTTGGTAATAATTCTTTTTCAGAATCTGTAATAAATACTCTTTTAACATATAATTTAACACCTGGTTGGTAATCAGCTCTGTACATATCCATAGGAGCAGTTTCTGGGATATAAAACAATGTAGTATATTCATTAACACCCTCAACTCTTGTATGAACTGTAAGCATAGGATCTTGAGAATCATGAGAAATTGATTTATAGAATGCCGAATATTCTTCTTTTTTTAATTTAGCTTTTGGTTGCATCCATAAAGCAGTAGCTTCATTGATTTTTTCATTTCTATCTTCAATAGTAACTTTAGCTTCTTTTCCAGCTTTTGTATCTTCTTCGTTTAATTCTTCTGTTACTTCTTCTTTATAACTTAGCATAATAGGATAAGCAATATGATCAGAGTATTTTTTAACAATAGTAGTAATTCGCTCTTTATTTACAAATTCACTTGATTCATCATCTTTAAATTTAATATATACAACTGTTCCTGCAGACTCTTTTGTAACAGGATCTAAATCAAATTCACCAGAACCATCAGATGACCATTTATAAGCTTGTGTTTCACCAGCTTTTTTAGAAATTACATCAACATGAGAAGCAACCATAAATACAGAGTAAAAACCAACACCAAATTGTCCAATTAAGTTTGAATCTTTTTTATCATCACCAGTCATTGCTTCAACAAAAGATTTAGTACCTGATTTTGCAATAGTACCAATAGAAGAAATTAAATCTTCATCATTCATACCAATACCATTATCCCAAATAGTTACTGATTTATCTTTTTCATCAAATGAAATACCAATTTCACCCTTCCAATCTGGGTTTTTAAATTTTTCATCTGTTAATTGTAAATAATTTAATTTATCAATTGCATCTGATGCATTTGATACCAGTTCTCTAATAAAAATTTCTTTATTAGAATAAAGTGAGTGAGTCATTAAATGTAGTAATTGCCCGACTTCTGTTTGAAATTGATGTTTTGCCATAAATATATCCTAAGTATTAATATTTTCTTTAAGGAATTTTATCCAAACTTTATAAAAGAGAGCTAAAGTTTCGATTAATTTTAGCACTTTTGGCATTTAAGTGCTAATTATTCTCTGTGCTTGTTCTTTATTAAGATTCAAAGTGTTTTTATATGTAATATTAATTACTAATAATTCTTTTAAGCAATTGGGTTTATAATAATGATAAATAATAAAAAAGGAAATATTATGTTGAAACTTCTTTATATTCTTACAACGGTATTTATTATTGGTTTTGTTGGTATAGTAGGTGGATTAATGGATATTTTTCAAGTAGACAAGGTAGTTGACACTGCAGCAAAACTTGGATATCCCCTGTACTTCTTCCCATTACTTGGTATTTTTAAACTCTTAGGTGCTTTTACTATTCTTATTCCTAAAAAAGTAAAAACATTAAAAGATATTGCCTATAGTGGTTTTGCAATGGATTTTATTTTTGCTTCTTATTCGCATTATAATGTACAAAGTCCTATCCTTGAAGTAGCCATTCCCGTTATACTGCTGATTATCTTGATCTTTTCATATTTAATGGGAAAACAATACTCTTTATATTCAAAAGGGATAGAATCTAAATTTAAACACGTACATACCTAATGTATAAGTATATATGAGTTTAAAGATTAAAAAGATAAACTTTCAAATAAGATATAGTAAGTAAATGTACTATTAATAAAGAAGGAATTTATCATGAGTGAAAATATTAACAATACAAAAATTGATGCTTTTTTAAATGATGTAAATGAAATATATGAATTTATTAGCTCACAAAAAGAAAATACCAATAAATTAATACGTTATCTTGAAAACAATGAATTAGAACAATTAACAATAATAAACGACTTTGCTAAGTTTTTAAACTTAGAGATATCCTCTGATTTACGATTTTCTTTAGTAACTCGTTTGGTTAATTTAAGAGATGATTCATTGGTACAAGTATTAAAAAAACTTAATTTAAATGAAGAAGAAATTATAGAGCTACAAGAAAAAGCCTATTTGTTTGTCAAAGAATTTTGGCATAAAAAACACAAAAACACAATAGACTATATTTCACATAATCATTTATTAACACCTTTTTATGAAAAAATATTTCAAGGCGTTTATAATGTTGGGATTCATATGTCTTCTTGGCAAAGTGAATGGACAAAACACATTATAAATGGGGTGAATAAAGATTTACTTAAAAAGTTTGATGGCAATGAAAAACAAGTATTCCAATACTTAGAAGAAAACAATTTATTTGATTTAGGACATCATGAAATGTTAGCAGACAGATCTTATTCTGCTTTAGTTAAACACAATGATACGTACAGAAGTGAAGCTTATATTAAAGTCTTTAAAGTTCAAACAACAAACGTAGTAGATGCCCTAGAAGACTTTGAAGAAAGTTTAATTGAAGAAGAAGATGATGTATACAATCAAAAATGGCAATACATCTTATATATCCAAAACCTTATAAAAGCTTTTTCTGAGACTAAAACACATTTATTGGTTGAAAGATGGGCGGATGTAGATAGGGCTTGGATGAAAATAACTTCTCCTATTCAAATAGGTCACCCTTTAGAATATTATGAAGACCATTTTAGAAAAGCCGTTGCACTAGAATGGGATATACGTTTATCTAATCCAGAGTTTTCACAAAATGATAACAGAGTCAATAAAATAAAAAGTGCTTTTGAGAAAATCTACTCAAAAGTAAAAAAGAAAAAAGAATATCAAGATACCTATGATTTTTCTTTAAAATCTTTAGACAAAGTACAGTTATATATAGGCCGCCCTGCTTTGTTTTTTGGGGCAGAATTTAATGGTTTATTCTCAGCCCAAGTAGTTCCCAATGATGAAGTTGTTACCAAAGAAGAAGGAAAAAAAATCTTTGCATTTTCGGATGAAATATTGCAAACATCAAGAGCAAAACCTTTTTTAGCTTTAAGTGCTGAGTTTTTCTCAAAAGATTTTTTAAAACAAGATCGAGAGTTTTTATTTGGAAAAAAAGATGATTGGCATAATGTTTATGATATTACAACCATTGGTCATGAGTTTGGTCATATTTTATGGTGCGATGAAGAAAGCGAAACACTTATGAATAAAAGTGGAAACTTTAAAAATATTGAAGAATTTAAAGCAACAACAGGGGGATTAATATCTTTCTTTTTAGATGACAGTAAGGATGAAAAACACTTAGAAAAACAAGTTTTAATTGACACTATTAAAAGATCTGTGGGATTAATTGGATGGAAAGAAGTAGATGAAGTACAGCCCTATTATTGTGAAGGATTAATTCATTTAAATGCTATGTTTGATTCAAAAATTCTAATTTGGGAAAATGAAAAACTAAGTGTTGATTTAAGTAATACTAGTTATGAAAACTTAAAAAGTTGGTATATAAATGAGTATACTAATTTAGCACAACATTATTTAGATAAAAAAGATGCCAGTATATTTTTAAACAGATTTGCTGTAAAAGAAGACAAATACTTTATGCCAATAAACAAAACCATTCACTCTTTTGTTAATTTTTATTTTAAACGTTACCAAGAAATTGGTCAACAAATCGATACAAATGATAAAAAAGAGAACTATTTAAACTCCTCTTTATAATACAAATAAAGAGGATTTCTCTTTATTTGACAAAATCTTTTATTTTTTTTGTTCTATTATAATTAAATGAGTTTTGGGCATTTTGCAATAAATCTTTCATTTGATCTATGTCAGTAGGCAAAATACTTGCATAACCATATTTTATTCTTACAATATTTGCAAATAAAGAATTATCATGATCCAAGCCCAGTTTATCCACTGCTTTTTTACAGCGTAACGCTATTCTTCTAACTTTTTTTGTATTTGGTAATAAAATATAAAACTTATCATTTTCAATACGTGCAATAATATCACAAGGTCTTGCACATTGTTTAAATAATACATTCGCTATTTTCTTAAGACTTGTCTGTGCTTCTTTTTTACCATATAACTCCTCATAAGCCAAAAAGTCATTTGTTGTAATAATAAGTAAGGATATATCTGAGTTTTCTCTTACTGCTCTTTTAAATTCTTGCTTATATCGTGCTTCAAAGTATTCATGATTAAAAGCTTTTGTAATTAAATCAATTTTAGAATAAAGTTTTAATTCCTCATTTTCAAGTAATAAGGTATTTGTGCTTTTTTCTTTAAACTTATAAAAAAGGTCATATTTGAGTTTTATAATATATAAAAGCATTACAAGAATAAATAATAATACAAACATTATCGTAAGGTTAAATACTTGAGTTTTTTTTAATTCTAAAAAGTCATCATAAAATATAAATGAATTATCAAAAAGAAGAAACATTACAAAAATATAAAATAGGCACAAAAGTACAGTAATAAAACTTAGAAATTTAAATTGTTTAATCATATTTAGCTCATATACTAGAATTTATAAAATAATTTTACCTTATATAAATAATTATAATATTAACTAAATTATTTAGAAATAGATTTAACCTAAGTTTAATTTTTAGAAAGTACTTCCTAAATATTTGTATGACAGCCTTCACTATAATTACAAGAGATTAGGTTCTTCCATTAATATTTCTTTTCTTAAGAAGCCTGTTTGGCATTTAAAGCCCAAATTCCTGCAATACTTAAAAGCGAACCTCCCACTATATTAAATTTTTTTTGACTTTTTTCTGAAGTCAGATATTTTTTGGCTTTATTTGCAAAAATTGCATACAAGGATGCATTGAAGGTTGCTAGCGTTACAAATATAATGGCAAGTGTCCACAACTGATAGTGTACATTTCCATTTGGATTAATAAACTGAGGAAGAAACGATACAAAAAATATAATGCCTTTAGGATTTAATGCTGTAACAAAATAGGTATCTATAAACAGTTTTTTTCTTGAAACTGCATTTTTTTCAAAGGAAAGAGATTCTCCTTTTATTCCCGCTTTTAATAATTTATATCCTAAATACAAAAGATACAATCCTCCAACAATTTTAATTACTTGAAATAAGAAAGCTGAATTTGACAAAACAACACCTAATCCTACAAGAGATAAAAAAAGTGCTGTGGAATCCCCAAGAGCAACTGCAGTAACAAGAGGTAACTTTGCACGATTACCCTGTGAAATCGAATAACTTATAACTGTTAAAATGGTAGGTCCTGGAATTGCTAATAATATTACAGAAGCTGTAATAAATGCAAATAACATTTCGATACTCATATAATTTCCTTTTAATTAAATTCATTTACTCTTATTTGTTTAAGCTGCACTGATAAATATTCCATATAAATGAGAATGTAGCATTACGCTCCAATGAACTATTATTGTTTTTTTCTCATTTATAAATATACGTAGGCAACTACGTAATTATATGATATAATTCTTTTTTTGTCAAATATTGTTTTAGATGATTAAGAAACATTAATATAAAATCTTACAATTCAAGGATAAAAATAAATGTATATATTCAAAAAAGCAGATATAACATTTTTAGATATATTGCATAACTTAATGAAAGATACTTTTATTCAAGCATATGAAAATATTCATTCAGAAGAAAACATAGTAAGATACTTAAATAAAAACGTTACAACTAAGCTTGTCTCGACAATTCTATCATCTGAAACATTTAGCTGTACTATAGTTTTTAAAAGAAATAAACCTCTTGGTTTTTTTATTCTAAAAGACAAAGAGTGTCCCTTTAATATAAATAATACTTCCTTAGAACTGAAACAACTTTATATTTTAAAAAGTGAATATAACATAGGTCTTGGGAAAGTATTATTTACAAATGCAGTTAAAATAACAAAAACGCTATCAAAAAAGTATATTTGGCTAACAGTATCTGATTCAAATATCCAAGCTAAATCTTTTTATGAAAAAACAGGCTTTAAAAAACTGGGAAGAGGTAATAAAATAAGTGTAGGAACAGATACATTATCATCAACAGTGATGATATATAAAATATAAATTAAGGAATTTAAATTGAATATTTTTTTCAAAAAAGCTGGGGTAATGGCTATTGGTACAAGACTTAGAATGATTACAGAAAGAGTCGCAAAAGATTCTGAAAAAATGTTTGAATTACATGGAATAGATATAAAACCAAAATGGTTTTCAGTATTCTTTAGTTTATCTCATACAAAAGAATTAATGACAATAACTTCCCTTGCAAAAGAGTTAGGATATGCTCATCCTTCAGTAATTTTAATTATTAAAGAAATGAAAGAAAATGACCTCATAATTGAGAAAAAAGACAAAAAGGATGGAAGAAAAACAATTATTTCATTATCTAAAAAAGCAAAAGAAATGGCAAACTTAATCGAGGAACAATATATTGACGTAAACAATGCAATTGAAAAAATATTAAAGGAAACAAATCATAATCTATGGTTAGCAATAGAAGATTTTGAAAAACAACTTGATAAAAAATCAATCTATGCAAGAGTTCTAGAAGAAAAAATATTAAGAGAAAATAAACCCTTATAAAAGAACTGAGGTATATTATGAAATACTAGGTCCTTACACAGCATCGAGAATACGCTAAAATTGGGTAATCCTTGTTAGCTCATAACTAGTATTTATAAAATAATTCTAAATTATTTAATTTTCTTTAAATTTTTTGAAATTTTATTTAAAGCTAATGATTCTAAAGACTTATTTATTAAAAAATCCATATCGTTTATGTTCTTTGCAGATATACTAGCAAACCCAAAACTTACTCTTACAATATTACTAAGAACTGAATTATCATGAGATAAAGCCAAACTATCAACTGCATCCTTACATTTTTGTCCAATTAATCTTGCATGTTTAGTATTGGGCAAAAGAATATAAAAAATATCTGCTTCAATTCTAAATACCATATCAGCAGGTCTAGAGCATTGTTTATTTAAACAATTTGCAACTTTACGAAGACAATAATCTGCTTCTTTTTTTCCATATAATTCATTGTATGCTTTAAATTCATTCACATCAATTACAAGTAAAGAAATATTTAATTCATCTCTTATTGCACGTTTATATTCTTCATCAAAACGTAAATCAAAATATTCTTTATTATATTGTTCACTTATATCATCAAATATACTTACACGTTTTGAACGTTCCTCTTCAGAAAATAAAACAGATAAATTTTTCTGCATATTAAGACCCAAGGAAAAACGGCTTAATTTATAAAAACTCAACATTAAAGTAATGATAATTAACAGAAGGGATAAAAAAATAACTTTAAATAAAAAACTATTCTTGAACTGTGTAAAACTGTCATACATAACAAAAGAATCATTCATTAAAATAAAAACCATAAAAAGGTAAAAAACAAGTAATGAAAAAATAAAATAGCTTAAAATATTGAATTTATTTGCATACATAGGTACTCTTTTCATATTTGATTTATACAATAATACAATTATTAATATGATTATTTGATTAATTAATAATACACTAACTAATTATTTTTAATAATAAGCACTCATTTCTTGTTATATTATTTGTTATTTTATAGAAATAACAAATAAAAACAATCTTATATTACTAAATTAATAAAAACTTTTTTGTTTCTAATTTTTTTCCATTAAGAATAATACTTAGAAAATGTTCCCCTTTATAATACTCTCTGGTAGTAATTTTTTTAAAAGAGTATTTTTTATTTATTGTTTTTTTATTTGTACTATGTGTACCTTGAGAAATCATAAATACTTTTTGTCCTCGTTTATTATTAAGTCTCACAAAATCCAATTCAAACTCAATTCTTAGATTTCCCAAAGCTTCAAATGAAGATAAATCAAAAGAAAATTCTAAGTTCTCTCCTAAGCTCACACTCTTTGTAAGGCTTAGATTATTCAATTGTATGTGTTCTATTTCTTTATATCCAAAAAAAGCGAGTATTTTTTTATTGCCTTTTTTAAGTAAAGTTCTTGATGCATGTTTTAAAATCCAATCGGTGTTTTTTGTTTTATTAATATTCAAAGCTACAAAAGAAAGTACCATCTCTTCATTGTCTTTTGATATATCATTTAAATTATTTGCAACAGATTTACGTACATATAAAGATTCGTCATTCTTTAAAAGTTCTAATACCTCAAAAACTTTTTCAGGGTTCTTTTTAAATGGAGGTAAAGCCATAGCCCAAGGAAGCCTTGATCTACAACCTTCACTTGCAAACCTACGTATATGTTCATTATTACTTTTAGCCCATTTAAGCATTCGTTTCATAGTTTTATCTTCGTATTTTAAAATAAAGGGCCGAATGGAAAATTCAGAACTCGAATCAATTGTAAAACACTCAAGTGCATCTAAGGACTCCTCTAAATTATCTAAACCATAGACTTCAACAAAGTCAGGAAAAACCATAGAAGCTAAACCCATATTTTCTTCATAAGAAAAATGTGTTTTACTTTTTTTAAGCACTTCTAACATTTCAACATAAGAAAGATTGCTATATATATCAATTTTTGTTGATATTAATCGCATTCGTTCTTTTAATTCAAGTTCTTCTAGCTGTGACATTATTGTTTTAACATAAGCATCTTTTTTAAAACTATTATCGTACGTTTCAATAGCTTGGGCAAATTTATTAACAAACTTTTCATTAAATACATTTTTAAAAGGTTCCATTTATATGCCAATCTTAGTAAATTTAGCATTTAATATTTTTATTAGACTTTCTGCTTTGATTTCTAAGTCTAAGCCCCTCTTGCCCCCAGAAACATAGATATACTCATAGGTATTTGCACTTTCATCAAAAAGAGTTCTAAGAAGTTTTTTTTGACCAAAAGGTGAGATTCCACCTAATAAATATCCTGTTACTTTTTGGGCTTCCTCTTTATTCGCCATTTTTGCATTTTTTACATGAAAGTATTTAGCAAGTGATTTTAAACACAAAGACTTACTCACAGGAACAATAGCAACAACAAGCTCTTTGGGAGTTAGTTCAACAACAAGTGTTTTAAAAACAAGTTCTTCTTTGATATTTAGTTTGATAGCCGCTTCAAGCCCAAAATTTGTGACAGAAGCATCGTGAGAATATTTATGAATTTTAAAATCGATTTTATTTTTTTTAAGTAAGTTTATTGCGGGAGTCATAGTCTTCCTTTGCAAACATTATAATACAAAGAAATTAAGAAAGAGTAAAAACTTACAGTATGCAAGCTTTACTCTTTTTATACTTTATTTAAAAGCAGGCTCTAAAAAAGGAATGATTTGTTTTTTTCTAGATAAACAACCAGGCATCCAGATTTTATTGTTTTCCAGCGTAATATCAAAGGCTTTTTCAAAAACACTTTTATCACTAGAAGCTACTAAAATCTCAGAACCTTCTTTCATAATATCTGTAAGAATTAAACAGGCTGTATGCAAATTATTTTCAATTCTTAGTTTTTCTAAATCTTCTTGAAAGTCCTCTTTCATAGTATCAAAAACAGCTAAATCAACCACTTCTAACTGCCCAATACCAACAGCCGTGCCATGCATATCAAAAGGTTTATAATCTCTTAAAATCAAGTCTCTAATAGCTACTCCATCCATTTGAGATTTAATAGTAAACATTTCCATTCCTAAAGCACCAAAATCTTCAATACCACAAATTTGAGATAATTCTCTTACTGCATCAATATCTTTTTGTGTACAAGTGGGAGATTTAAAAATAACCGTATCGCTTAAAATAGCACACATCATAACTCCAGCAATATTAGCAGGGATTTCTACTTTATGATAATCATACATTTCTTTTACAATAGTATTAGAACATCCAACGGGTCTAATCCAACACTCTAGTGGAGCAGAAGTTGTTAAATCCCCTAATTTATGATGATCAACAATACCAACAATAGTAGCTTCATCAATATCAGCAGGAGCTAAACCTCTGTCTGAATAATCTGTAATAAACAGTTCACACCCTGCAAATTCCGTTTTTAATAAAGGTGCTTCAAATCCAAACTTATCTAAGATAAATTGTGTTTCTGGATTAAGAGCTCCTTGTCGTGCAGGAATTGCTTCACGTCCAATTTGATTTAAAAGATATCCTAAAGATAATGCAGAACAGATTGAATCTGAATCAGGTGTTGTGTGCCCACAGGTATAAATTGCCATTTGTTTTCCTAAATGTTTTTTTGAATAATAACAAAATATACGTTAGTATTGTTTTAAAAGAGCCAAATAATTGTTTTGATTTATTCTTTGGGTAGCTTAGTAAAAGAAATCTACCTAAAAAAGAAAATTCACTTCTTTTTTAAGTATTAATTTTCACTAGTATAAAAGCAGTTATTTTCTTAATATATGTTCTTCTACGACCCAGTTTGCAAAAGGAATAGAAGAAGTAAAAGCAGGACTAACTGCATTTAAAACATGAATAGAATCCTTATCTCCCTCAACTACAAAGTCTTGTACCAATTCAAGCGTATTTTTATTTAAAAGCTGTGCTCTAATTCCTGGGGTTGACCATGAGTCGTAACCTTCGTGTTTCATATCTTGTGTTAAGTTTTTAGCCAAAGATATCAAGTATTTAAAGGAATATTTTTTTACTTCTGAAAATGCCAAATCTCTAAAACCAAAAGCATTTGTAATAAAAAGTTTCGCTTCATAATACAGAATTTCTAAACACTCTCCTAATTTAAAATTATCAAAACCTTTATAATTCTCTCGCCAAAAAGCAGGAATTGCCGTAGGCCCAATTTTTGCTTCATTATCAACAGTTAAGGTATAATGAACCCCTAAAAATGGGTTATCTAAATTTGGCACTGGGTAAATATTTGTTTTTAAAGAAGAAATATTGTTTTTATCTTTTAAATAAATTCCTTTAAAAGGAATAATCACAAAATCTTTACAAAAGGAAAAATCTTTTGCAATTTTATCCGCATATAGTCCTGCACAATTGATTATTTGTACGCCTTCATAATCTCCTTGTGATGTTTTAATTACATTTTTAGAAGAACCTTCATATTTACAATCAAGTACCAATTCAACCCCTAATTCTTGGATAACTTTTGCAAATTCTTGGGTTACTTTTTTAGGATTAACAGTAGCAGTAGAGGGACATAAAAGAGCTTCTTTATAGGTTTTTATATTGGGATAAAGTTTTTTTAATTCTTCTTCATTTACTAAATGTAATTCAACCCCATTAATATCACCTCTTTTTTTAAGCTCATATAAGCCTTGTAATTCTTTTTCATCTTGTGCTACAACAATCTTTTGGCAAGGATTTACTTCTAAATTACGTTCTTTACAGAATTTTTTTAAAGCTGCATTTCCTTCTTTGGTAAATTTTGCTTTTAAGGAATTGGCAGTATAATAAAATCCAGCATGTAAAACACCAGAATTTCGTCCACTACCATGTAGAGCTACTTCTTTTTCTTTTTCCAATACTACTATTGAAGCCATAGGAAAACGTTCTGCTAAATTTTTCGCAATATTTAGTCCAATGATTCCTGCACCTATAATTATATAATCATACATTTTAATATCCTAAATCCTCATCAACTAAGATTAATATAATTCGATTTTTTACATCGGCTTTAATATAAGTAAACTTATTAGCAATATTATCTAAGTTGTGTCGTGGTTCTTTTTTATTTTTTATGGCAAGATTATTCATTCTATCAATATTCTTAATAGCTGCTACTTCCATTATTCTTTTAAAACCGTCTTCTTTTGTATCTACAATTTTATTTTTTCCTACAATTACTAAAACATTTATAGGGCCAAAAATCATTGCAGCAACTCTGTTTCCGCTACCATCGGCATTAATTAATTTTCCATCACGAGATAGTGCATTCGTACCCGTAACAAACATATCCGTAATCATTCCATTTCTTCTTCTATGGAAGTTTTCTTCCATAGAAATTCCAACTTCATACTGATTGAATAAGGTAATATCATCTCTTTTAATTAGATCATCTAATAAACCTATATCTTTTACAGAGGTTGAACCTCCAAGCCCAACACTCATTCCAGGTTTAATAAGACTTCTTGATAAAGTTAAGGCTTCTTTTTTATTCTTTACTTCATATACTTGATAGCCTACTTCTTCTAATTTAGACAGAAACTTCTTCATTCATTAATCCTTTTTTTGCAGCGATTTTATGATTACTCATAAGAAAAATAAACATTGAAATACCAATTAAGTGCGTATTTTGAATAATTCCAAAATAACTATCCATATCTAAAGCACTGTCTTGAAGAAGTAATAATACAGCAGCAGTTCCGTATAAAAGTCTTTCTATTATATTTATTTTTTTATCCCAGTAACCTTCCATTAAAATGGAAAAACACATAATACCAAAGAAAGCAAAAGAGAATACTTCAATTCGCTCCATCCATGAACCCGTAATTAAAGGCGTAAAAGCAAATAGCACAGGCATGATATACATTCCTTTTCCAATTTTCCAAGACATTAATCCTGTTTTCATTGGAGGCGCTTTAGCAATTGCTGCTGCTGCAAATGCCGCTAAACACACAGGTGGTGTTAAGTTTGAATCTTGTGATAACCAAAAAATAATTAAATGCGCAGATAATAAGTACATAGCCACTTCGGGTATTTCTATACCTGCATTAACCAATGCCGCCATTTCTGGACTCATCATCAAACCAACCAATGCTGGTGCAGAAAGTACTGATAATACAACATAAGATGCAGTTACAGGTAATCCCATTCCAAGTACTAAAGAAGCAATTGCTATTAATACAATAGCTATTAACAATGAGTTATCTGACCATTCCATAATAAGCTGAGAAAAAGTAATTCCAATTCCTGAAATATTAATAACTCCAACAATAATACCAACAGCAATTAATAATACTCCTGTTACGACCATATTTTGACTTCCAAGTGCAAATGCACCTAAAATTTCTTTTAAACCCATACGTTTATTTTTTGTTAAATAAGAAGATAAAACAATAGCGATTATTGCAATACCTGCTGAGTACGTAGGTGAAAAACCATAAATTAATAATCCAACCAAAGTACTTAAAGGAATAATAAAATGAAAACCTTCTCTTAAAATTGGTAAGATTTTAATATTATTGTCTTCCCCTTTAATATTGTTCTCTTTTGCATGAATATTAATATAAAAAGAAATAGATGCAAAATATAAAATTGCAGGCAACACAGAAACTGAAATAATAGTTACAAAAGGAATATGTGTCATTTGCGCCATAATAAAAGCCCCTGCTCCCATAATTGGAGGCATGATTTGCCCACCTGTGGAAGCAGCAGCTTCCACAGCTGCTGCAAAAGTAGGTTTAAATCCTGCTTTTTTCATCATGGGAATGGTAATAGATCCCGTGGAGACCGTATTTGCAACGGCCGAGCCTGAAATAGTACCCATTAAAGCAGATGAGAATACAGCAACATGACCTGTTCCTCCTGTATATTTACCAGCAACAGCAGAACTTACATCAACAATAAAATCTCCTGCACCTGATTTTAATAAAAAAGCTGCAAATAAAATAAACATAAATACATAGGTAGAAGATATTGTTGCAATTGGTCCAAATAAACCTTCTGAGGTATAATACATTCTATATAAGAATCGCTCAGGAGTCATTCCAGCAAATGCGAATAAACCATCAATATACTGTCCTAAAAACAGTAAATACGCAATACATGAAATAATTAAACCAGGAATAATATAACCTGTAGATTTTTTAACCAAAACAATTGCTAATACAATAGTTAAAGAAGCAATAACTAAATCGCTCATTCTCATTTGTGCATCGTAATCGGCATATAAACTTTCTTCAAATAAAACCATATAAACAAAAGTCACTAAAGATAAAACAGCTAAAACCAAGTTTACAACAGAAACTTCATTTTCATTTCTGTCTTCTGCATCAACTTGACTTGCTTCATAGGTTAAAAACCCTAAAGATGCCAAAAGTGCAAAGTGAGCAGAGTTAAACCATAAATCAGAAATACCACCCCATATATTTATATAAAAGTGGAAAAGTGAAATAAGAATGGCATAAACAAACGTCATTTCCTTAAAATACTTAATTTGTAACATAAAATATCCTTAAAAATTTACATAAGACAGTCTTTATAAAAGTATAAACCTAAAAAGTGATGTCAAATGATTGTTGTTGAATAGTAAATTATTCGAGAAAGTGATGCTTTAATCCTCTTCTTGAATAATTTTCAAAGTAGAAATAAGAAAAAGCGCGGAGCTTTTTCTTATAAAATTATTTTGCTATTAAAGAAGCTGGAATTTTAATACCTTGTTCTTTATAATATTTAGCTGCACCTGGGTGAAGAGGCATTGGTAATCCTGCAATTGCTTTGTTTAAAGACATTGCTTTTGTTGCTTTATGAACAGAATTTAAGAAAGGAAGATTTTCATAAATTGTTTTTGTTAATAAATAAACAGTTTCATCAGGAGTATCTTTTGTAACAACTAATAAGTTTGGTTGTGCAATAGTATTAATATCTTTTGTTTGACCTGGGTAAGTACCTGCTTTAATAGTAAAAGGAGTCCATACTGGGTATTTTTTCTCAATCATTTTTAAATCAGATGCAGAAAAATTTAAAACTTTAATTTTGTCATTTCCCATTGATGCGAATACATTAGTAACCGCAGAAGTAGGAGGTCCTGAAGGAGTATTCATACCCTTAACTTTTCCATCTTGTAATGCAGTTGAACTTGGAGTATATCCTAAGTATTGAACATTCATTTTTGAATAATCAATTTCCAGCGCGCTTAAAATAGTTTCAGCTGAAACTCTAGAACCTGAAGATCTTCCACCAATTGAAAATCTTTCACCATAAAGATTTTTTAAATCCATAATATTACCTGTTGTAGCAACATCACTTCTTACAGTAAATTGTTCAACATTTTGCCATAACATTGAAATTGATCTTAAATTCTTTTTTGCTTTACCTTCGTATTTTGCAACACCTTGCCAAGCCATTGAACCAAATAATCCTTGTAAAATTGCGAAATCAACTTCACCTTTTTGAAGCATATCAACATTTTCACCAGAACCAGCAGAAGTAATAGCTGAAAAAGTAGTTTTATATTTTTTAGCTAATTTAATAGATGCAATCGTTGCAATTCCAACACCAACTGGGTAATACGTTCCACCTGTACTTGCAGTTGCAATTACATATTTTTTCTCTTTTGCTGCACTTGCAGATGTTAACATCGCAGATGTAACTAAAGATGCCATAACTAATTTTTTTAATACTGTTTTTGTAGCCATTTTATTTCCTTTAATGTGATAGGAAAAGTATAACACAATAAAGAACAAAATTGTTTCAAAATTGTTTCAAATTTATATATTTGTCCTATAGGTACCATACTATGGTACTTTAATTTATTTCAATAATGTAACCCAAGCCTTTTTTTGAAACAATGAAATCTTCCTTGGATATTTTATCTTTTAATCTTTTAATAACTGTTCTTAGTGTAGCATCAGTAGTTACACTGTCCTTCCAAACAAAATCTTTTAAATATTCTTTTGTTTTTATTTCTTTTATATCCGTAAATAAAGCCAAAAGAAGTAAACTTTCTTTTTTTGATAAAGAAACCATATTCTTTTGGAAGTATAAAGAATTGTTTTTAGCATTGTAAGAATAATTTTTGTTAATCATTAATAAAGAAGGAGCTTTATTTTGTTTTCTTTTATCTTCTAATACTTTTATTTTTACTTTTTTAAGAATTTCCATGATTTTATTAACATCCAAAGGTTTTACAAAATACGAAATTACATTCATGGAAATAGATCTAAATAAATATTCTTCATCTTTATGCGCAGAAACAATAATAAATTTTTGTTCTTCATTTAATCTACTTATCTCATCAATCATAGTTAAACCATCTTTATTTGGCATTTTAATATCTGTAATAACCAAATCAAAGGTTTTTTCTTTTTTAAGTGCTTCTTTGTATAAATCACACCCTTCTTGCCCATCACAAGCAATGCTTACTTCATCAAAAAGCGTTTCTAAATAAAAAGCAAGTATTTCTCTGGCATCCACTTCATCCTCAACTAATAATACTCTTGTTTTTAACTCACTCATTTAAGTCCTTTTATCTTCTATATTCAAAACAATCACGAAGTTAACACCGTCATTTTGGTTTTTTGCAGTAATACTGCCTTTCATATTATTTTCAATAATCGCTTTTGTCATATACAAACCAATTCCTGTGCCTTGTGTTTCAAATTTTGTTGTAAAATAAGGTTCAAATATTCTGTCCATGATTAACTCTTGAATATTTCCACCATTATTAAAAATAGAAATAAACAATTTATTTTCTACTTTTTTAATGTCTATTTTAATAAAAGCATCAAAAGAACTTTCTTTTTTCTTTTCTATTAAAGCATCTTTTGCATTGTTTAAGATATTAAGTAAAGCTTGTTTTAGTTCATTTTCATAATTATAAATAAGTACAGACTCAAAATCATAGATAATTTTTATATTTTCATTTTTGTATTCATGTTTGATCATATACAATAAAGAATCCAAACACTCATTAATATAAAAACTATTTTTGTTTTTAGAAGGTTTATAGAAATTTCTAAAATCATCTATGGTTTGGGACATATAATTAATGTGGTTATTGGCTCTTAATATAAACTTATCCAAAGTCTCACTGTTTGCATTTTTATAATTGTCTCTTAAAAACTGTAAAATCAACGATACATTATTAAGAGGTTGTCTCCATTGATGAGATATATTTCCTAACATTTCACCCATAGCTGCTAGTTTACTTTGTTGAATTAAAATTCTGTCTTTTTCTCTGTTTTTCTTTAATTCATTGGCTATTTGTACTTTTAATTCTTCTTGTGAAACTTTAATTTTAGTAATATCATTCATATACCCGTAAAAATGACTCACTTCTCCTTCATGATTTTTAAGCAAGATACATCTGCAAGAAATCCATCGTATTTTATTTCCTGCATTAAGGGCTCTACAAACAAAAGTAAAGTCCAAAAGATTTTGTTTTAACGCTGCATTTATGGCTACTTTTACAATAGGTATATCTTCTTTATAAATAAGATCAATAAAATTACGGTTTTTATTTTCAAATTCATTTTTGATATAACCATAGGATTTTATACTTTTTGAAATATATTTAACACTTAAATTTTCATCATTAAAAAGTTTAAAAATAACAATTTTTCCATCTTCTACAAGGAGTTCAATATCCAATAATTCTTTTTTCATTAATTTACTTTTATCAATATCCATAGACATCATTAACATACGCTCTTGAACACCCTCATCATCTAAGAATACTTTTCCCCTTGCTAATACCCATTTATAGTTTCCATTCTTGCTTTTTAATCTGTACTCGCATACAATAGAATCACTTTCTTTATTAAATATTTTTTCAAATAATTGTTCAACTTTATTTTTATCATCTTTGTGAATTAAAGAGAACCAAGAGGGGAAATCTTCAATTTCATTTTTTCTATAACCAAACATATCCAACCATTGTTTGGAAAAATAAATTTTATTGCTTTTAAAATCAATATCCCATAAACCATCATTTGAAGCAATAATCGCCAATTCAAAACGTTTTTTCCAATGTTCTAAAGAAATAGTATTTTTTTGCAACTGGGCATAATATTGACCAAAAATTTTCTTTATAAAATTGGTAAATACAAAAGTAAATAAAATTAAAATAGAAACAACAATAAGAATATAAATAAATATTTGAAAAAACATATTCGTATAAGAAAGTCTTATTTCCTCAATCAAAGCAAGATTTTCTTTACTTAAGGAAGAATTATTATTAGAAATACTAAGAATAAAATTGAACTTAGAATAAAAATGGCTAAAAGAAGAAAATGCTTTATTCTGCTCATAAGTGTCTAGGTAATATTCCAAAATATCGTAGTTTTCACTCGTATTCTTATTTTTCAATAAACTGGCATTACTTTTAAAAGCCTGTTTATTATGAAAATTATACGCATCTTGTAAAACTACATCATAAAACCAAAAATGTTCCTTGCTCTTTTTTATCAAAGATAAAATACTCTTTTGAGTGATTTTTTTAATAGAATTAACAGTAGAGAAAGAACCAATAAAATACTCTTCCCCTTTGATCAAAATAGAATCAAAAAAACTCAAACGAATGGTTTTTTTCACATCATCACTCCAATATTGCAAGTTATTAATGCCTTGAGAATGAATATACTGCAAAGTAATTTTCATAGCGTTTTTATTGTTATTAGCAGTAAAAATCAAATCACTTATATATACAATAGAACTTCTACCATATAATATTTCTAAATTATTTTTTTTAAACAATACAAATTCAATTTTTGACTTTTTCTCAATTTCGACAAGATACTTTTTCACTAATTCTAAATCTAAGAGTGCATTTGAATCAAGATAACCAATGGCTTTATAACTTACTTCTTTTAATTTATCTTCTACTTCAATAAAATTATTAGCTACATCTTCTTTTACATCAACTAAAAAATTTAGTAATTTTTCTTTTTGATTAAATTTATACGATAAAATATGCTCTTGTTTAAGTAGATTTATTTTCGTATTTTTTTTTGTTTCCAGAATAAAAAATGTGATTATTAATAAAAAAGAAGCTAAAAAAATGATGAAAATAAGTGGAATTTTTGAAAACAAACGTTCTATATCATATAGGTCATATTCTTTTGATTGAAAAATAAACATCTTTTCTCCTATTAATTTACAATTTAACTAGGCTGTGATATTATTAGTTCCAAAATTGTTTCAAATTATTATAATGAAACTTTTCCTAATTATTAATTAAAGTAAGATCATGACACACATATTAAGCGCACTTATACCAGTTTTTTCTCTTATTGTTATAGGATATTTTTTTAAAAGAATAAAATTTCCTTCATACGAATTTTGGCCTCTTGCTGATAAACTTACTTATCACGTACTTATGCCTTCATTATTAATCTATAAACTTTCAAGTGCTTCTTTAAAACAAGAGAATTCATTTGAATTTGTATTAAGTGCCATAATTACAATAAGTTTAGTTCTCTTTGCACTAATGTTAATTAATAAATTTTATAAAGTAGAAGGTAGCTCTTTTTCATCCATTGTACAAGGAGGCGTTCGTTTTAATACTTATGTATTTTTAGCGCTTGCTGATTCAATATATGGGGATGAAGGTTTGGTTTTAGCAGCTATTATACTTACTTTTATTATTCCTTTCATTAATGTTATTTGTATTAGTGTTTTTGCATTATATGTCAATGAAAATAAACTCTCATTAAAGTATTTGCTAAAATCTATTTTTACTAATCCCTTAATAATTGCTTGTTTTATTGGAGGAAGTATTAATTTTATTTCTTTAGACTTACCCATCGTAGTTAATAAAATACTGGCTATATTAAGTTCTGCTGCATTACCCTTAGGTTTATTATCTGTTGGTTTTGGTTTAATTATAAGAGATATGAACTCTTTAAAATTTGAAATTACTATTTCTACTTTTGCAAAACTTATACTTACCCCTCTTATTATGTATTTTATGGCTCAGACCTTTTCACTCAATTCACAAATGACTGCTATTTTGGTTATTTTTGCTGTATTACCAACTGCACCCTCTTCTTTTGTTTTAGCAAGGCAATTAGGTGGAGATATAACACTGATGTCTTCTGTTATTACTGTACAAACACTGTTATCTGCATTTTTTATTATTTATGCACTCAAATATATTGTATAAAAAGATATTAATTCCTATTTTGTATACAATAATTTCTAAGCTTAGATACAATAGTCCTAATGAGTTCGTTTTATTTAACTATCATTATTAATAGTACCTATTAAAAAATATAAGGAAGATAAGAATGCAAGCAATACAATTAAGAGAGAAAATTGCAAAAGGCGAATTTAATCAATCAACGGCTGGTTTTTGTCAAGGGAATGTACAAGCTAATATGATTATTTTACCAAAAAAATATGCAAAAACATTTGAAGAATTTGCAAAAAAAAATGCAAAAGCAATTCCTGTACTTGAAATAATAAAAGATTCACATTATTCAACACTTTTAGCTAAAAATGCAAATTTACTGAATGAATTACCCTCATATAATATTTTTGAAAATGGAAAAATCATAAAAACAGTAAGTGATATTAGTGATTATTATGAAAAAGACTTCGTTTTTTTCTTAATTGGTTGCAGTTTCACTTTTGAAAATTCTTTAATAAACAGCGGTATTCAGTTAAAACATGTATCGCAAGAAAAAAATGTATCCATGTATAATACTTCTATTAAACTGCATGGGGTTGGTGAATTTGAAGGTGAAATGGTTGTTTCCATGAGACCTATAAAAAAAGATCGCGTAGCAGATGCTTGTGTAATTACAAGCCATTATCCCAATATGCACGGAACTCCTATACATATAGGATATCCAGAAATGATTGGAATCAAAGATATTAATAAACCAGATTATGGGGATTATATTGAGATAAAAGAAGATGAAATACCTGTATTTTGGCCTTGCGGAGTAACTCCTGAAAATGTACTTAAGAAAATAAAACTTCCTTTTGCAATAACACATAATCCAGGACATATGTTTGTTTCAGATAAAAAAGATTCTGATTATTATGTTTAAGGAGAAAACATGTTAAATAAAACCATTGATGATATTATTTTACAATACTCAAGCAGAGGTATGGACAAAATACAAAAAGAGTTTAACGTGCAGCACTGTAAAAATGCCTGCAATGAATTTGTAAAAATAGAAAAAGGAAATGTTTTTATTTATACTGGTTTTTATGTCAAGGGTTACGCAGAAACAGATGGTCCTTTAGGAGCATATTTTTTAGCAAAATCACTTAATACTCTGGGATACACAGCGATAATAATTACAGATGAATTTTGTAAAAACTTTTTTCCAAATATAAAAACACTGTATTTAACACATAAAGACTGTAAAGAAGAAGAATCCCTTCTAAACATACTAAAAGAATACGCACCTGTATGTCATTTCTCAATTGAGCGTTGTGGACGAAATATCAACAACGACTATATGAATTCTAGAAAAATAAGCATTGCTGAATTTACACCTGCTGTAGATTTACTCTTTAGCTTAGGTAATAAAACAAGAAAAAGTTTTGCAATAGGAGATGGTGGCAATGAAATTGGTATGGGAAACTTCAAAGACTTTATAAAAGAATCTTTAAAACAAGAGCCATGTATAGTTGAATGTGACTTTCCAATTATTGCTAGTGTTTCAAACTGGGGGGCTTATGGATTTATTGCTTATTTAGAAAAAACATTAAAAATAAATCTCCTACCTAGTATAAAAGATCTAGAATCTTATTTAGAATATATTGTTTCTTTAGGCGCAGTAGATGGAATCACTGGTAAAAATGAAGCTACAGTAGATGGAAAAGAGTGGGAACTTGAAAATATAATTTTAAACGATCTTACTCAAAATATTAAAAACAATCTCTAAAACAAAATCATAGGAAAAGCTATTGCTCTTTTCCTATAAACTCACAAAAAAAGTCTGTATAATAATGTAACTCCATAAAAAATTGTATGTAATCTTATACATTAATGTAAAAACATAGAAAAAAAGGCAAAAAAAAAGCTTATATAAAAAACAACTAAAGTTGAAATTCATATAAGCTTTATAAAATACTTAAATCTGGCAACGGCCTACGTTTCCGACAAGGGGACCCTGCAGTATTATCAGCGATGAA